>JBKPMQ010000181.1:0-6598 GCA_046732235.1 Actinomycetota bacterium | reverse complement strand
GAAGCATGTCGTTGAGCCGCACCTCGCCGGACAGGCGCGGGGCCACGCACCGCACGGCATCGCGAACCAGGTCGGCGGACGGGCCTCCGAACCAGGAGGTGCCGGACTGACCGCTCACCGCGGGGAGGGTACCGGCGCAACCTGCCAGCAGTTGAGGGCACGGCTCACATACGGTACCCACAAGTACCGAAACTCTGCTAGCGTTGATTCGGTACTAGACAGTTCCGTAAAGGAGGACGGGTGAAGGGCGAGGGAGCGGAACCCAGAATCGGTAGGCCGCGGGACGCGCGGACGAACCGAGCGATCCTCCGCGCGACGCTGGAGCTGATCGCCGAGCGCGGCGTGCACGGGTTCCGCACGCAGGATGTCGCGGCGCGCGCGGGGGTTGGGAAGGGTGCGATCTATCGGCGCTACCGCTCGAAGGACGATCTCGTGATGGCGTCGGTTGCGGCGCTGGTCGACGAGGAGATCGTCGTGCCGGATACAGGCTCCACACGCGCCGACCTGGACGCGTTGATGCACGAGGCGGTCGAGCTCTATGGCGGCTCGTTGCCGGGGCGGCTGATGCCGAACCTCGTGAGTGCAATGGCCGAGCGGCCCGAGCTGGCGCGGGCCGTTCGCGAGGGGTTCCTGATCCGGCGGCGACAGGCCTTGACCGCGGTGTTACGGCGGGGAGTCGAGCGCGGTGATCTGCGTCGCGACGTCGATCTCGAACTCGCCCTCGACGTTCTGGGTGGCCCGCTGTTCTACCGGCTCCTGATCACAGGCGGGCCGCTCGACGAGCGGCTCGCGGACGGCGTGACGGAGCTGATCATGCGCGGTTTCGCGCCGGACAGGCCGGCCCGCGCCAAATCCGCTCGAACACCAAAGGAGCACTCATGATGAAGATCCACGCAATCCAGACAGGCACCGTCGCCGTCACCGCCGCGTGGCGGGAGGGTGTCGGTCACGGCAGGCGTCGCCTGGTGCACGCGATCCTCGACCGGGAGTGGACGGAGCCCCTCCCGATCTACGCCTTCGCGATCGAGCACCCGGAGGGCGTGATCGTCGTCGATACGGGTGAGGACGCCCGCGCATCGGAACGGAGCTACTTCCCCCGTTGGCACCCCGGCGTCCGCGCCTTTCGCGAGTGGGTCGAGCCCGAGCAGGAGATCGGCCCGCAGCTCGAGCGGCTCGGAATCCGGCCGCGCGACGTCCGCTGGGTGGTGATGACCCATCTGCACACGGACCACGCCGGCGGCCTGCACCACTTCCCCGAGAACGAGATCCTCGTCACCCGCGCGGAGCTCGAGTTCGCGTCCGGCCTTCGCGGGCGTGCGCGCGGGTACGTCGCAAACACGCACTGGCCCTCGTCGTTCGAGCCGAGCGTGCTCGGGCTCGATCCGGAGCCGCTGGGCCCGTTCCCGGAAAGCCTGCGTCTGACCGAGTCGGGCGACGTCACGATCGTTCCCCTCCCCGGTCACACGCCGGGACAGGTCGGCGTTCTCGTTCAGGACGGCGACCACACGGTTCTCCTCGCGGGCGACAGCTCCTACACCGAAGACCTGATGCTCCGAGGAAAGGCCGACGGCGTAGGTGTCGACGACCGGGGCCAACGGCTCACACACGGGCGAATCCGCGCCTATGCCGAAGAGAACCCCACCGTCTACCTGGTCGCACACGACCCGGACACGGCCGCTCGGCTGGCCGAGCGCCGCCTCGTCAACCCGGCGGCCCTGGAGCCGGCGGCATGATGGGCTTTCGAACCAGCATCGCGATCGAACGCCCGATCGAGGAGGTGTTCGCCTATGTCTCCGACCCGTCCAACTTCCCCTCTTGGAACTCGGCCGTTCAGGTGGTACGACCCACGTCTCCGGGCCCTCGCTGCGTGGGGTCGACCTACTCGATGGAGCGTCAGCTGCCGACCGGTCGTGCAACGAATCGGCTCGAGATCGTCGTCCGCGACTGCCCACACGAGTTCGCCATCCGCACGACCGGCGGGCCGACCCCGTTCCTCTACCGGTACCGGTTCGACCGTGAGGTCGACGACGGCAGGACGGTCATCGAACTCGACGGGCAGGTCGGGCTCGCGCCGGTTGCAGGGCTCATTCCGCAGCTTGTCCGGCGCGCGGTGACGCGGGGTGTCGACGACAACCTCTCGACTCTGAAGCTGATCCTCGAAGACACGCCGGAGCCCGGGTGAAACCTCCCATGGCGTCGGCTACCGCTCGGGCGGGTGGCCGCCCGACCAGGCCCGACACGCGACCTGCAGCGCGAGCCGCTGGTCGGGGTCGTCGAGGTCTGCCGGCAGCAGGGCGCGGATGCGCTTCATCCGGTGTGCCACCGCGTTGGGGTGGAGGTGCAGAGCGGCGCCGCTGCGCGAGAGCGATCCCCAGCAATCCAGGTAGACCCCCAGGGTCTGGATCGCCGTCGCCGCCTTCGACCCGCCGAGCTTCACGAGCGGCGCCAGCAGGCTGGCTGCCGATGCCCGGCCGGCCGGGGAGCCGGCGACCTCGCCGACCAACTCGTCGGGATTCGCGGCGTCGAACCAGAAGGGGACATCCGATGCACCACATGCGCGCGCCCGCGCCAGCGCCGTGCGCGCCTCGCCGGCATCGCGACCGACGCCGCAGACGACGCTGACGGGCAGGCGCTCGATCAGCGCCGCCGCCACCTGCACCCCGTCGCCGTCGCCGGTGAGTCGCACCGACGCGCCGTCACGGCCTGCGTGCCATCCCGCCGTGCGGGCCGCCCGGAGCGCCTCCAGCATGACGAGGTCGCCGCCGTCACGGCCCGCCGGCTCGAGGAGGATGACCACCGAGCCGCCGGCCGGCGGCTCCGTGGAGCCGGCGGCGCGCGCGAGGGCGTCTGCGACCAGCCGGCAGCCGATCCGAATCGCCGTGTCATGCCGGTCCGCGGATACCACCCCGTCGCGGATGCCGATCTCGGCGTCGAGCGCCCGCGATGCCGCGATGAGGATCGCCTCGGCGCCTTCCGGCTCGGCATGCTCGATCGCTGCTGCGGCCGCCGCCAGCCGCAGCAACATGGCGTCGGGGTCGGCGTGAAGGACGCTCTCGAGCGCGGCCGCGAGCCTGGCCGGATCCTCGCCGACGCCCATCGCAAGCAGCGCGACCTGGACGCCGCTCGCCGCGTCGATCACCGCCTGCGACGTCGTCGCGCGTCCGTAGAGCGCAAGCGCCGCCAGCCTGCGCTCGCCGCCGACGTGGAGCAGCTCGATCAACCCACGCCCGGACGCGCTCCGGGACGCGCGCCGGGTGAGCACGACCAGCTCGCCGCGGCGGGCCTGGGCGACTCGTGCGGTCTCGTCGATCAGGCCGACGCGCTCGACGATGCGCGCATCCCAGGGGCCGGCGACCAGGGTCAGGTCGAGCCGGGGGTCGCGGCGCAGGACGTCGTCGAGTCGCATCCCGAGATCATGTCACGAACACAACGTCTCGCGAGATATTGGTTCGGCGGCACATTGACCGCGGCCGTCGGCGCCCGTCAGAGTGCTCGCCATGCCCACCAGGATCGCAGTCGACGTCGGCGGCACCTTCACGGATCTCGTGCTCAGCGACGAGGGGACCGGGCGGATCGTGATCGGCAAGGTGCCGACCGTCCCCGACGCGCCGGACGAGGGTGTGCTGGGTGTGCTCGACTCGGTGCTGGCCGCGGATGACGTGGCCTCCTCGGAGTACTTCCTGCACGGCACGACCGTCGGCTTGAACGCGCTGCTCGAGAACCGCGGAGCGCTGGTCGGCCTACTCTGCACGCGCGGCTTCCGCGACGTCCTGGAGGTGCGCCGGGGAGACCGCGGTGATCCGTACGACCTGTTCTGGCGGGCGCCGGCGCCGATGGTCGAGCGCCACCTGCGGGTTCCCGTCCGCGGACGCATCCGCGCGGACGGGGCGGAGCACGTCCCCCTCGAGCCGGCCGACGTGACCGAGGCGGCTGCCTGGTTCGGCGAGCACGGCGTGGATGCCGTGGCGATCGCCTTCCTCAACGCCTATGCCAACCCGGCCCACGAACTCGAGGCCGAGCGGTTGCTGCGCGAGGCGGGCTTCACCGGCGAGATCTCGGTGTCGCACCGGGTCTCGGGCGAGTACCGTGAGTACGAGCGCACGTGTACCACGGTGATCGACGCCTTCGTCCGCCGCCGCCTCGGTGCGTACCTCGGCCGCGTGGAGGATGGCCTCGGCGGCAAGGGATTCACGGGCGGTTGCATGATCATGCGCTCGGGCGGCGGGGCGATGACGTTCGAAGAGGCGGCCGGACGGCCGTTCGAGACGATCCTCTCCGGCCCCGTCGCAGGTGCACGTGCGGTTGCCGACCTGGCGCGCGACCTCGATCTGCGCCACGCGATCGCGGCCGATGTGGGGGGCACGAGCTTCGACACCTGCCTGATCGACGACGGCCGCCCGCCGGTGCTGTACCAGGGCGAAGTCGTCGGCCTCCCGATCCAGACGCCGTGGATCGACGTCCGCTCGATCGGCGCCGGTGGCGGCTCGATCGCCTACGTCGACTCCGGCGGCCTGCTCCGGGTCGGCCCGCAAAGCGCAGGCGCCGACCCGGGGCCCGCCTGCTACGACCGTGGCGGTGAGCAGGCGACGGTGACCGACGCCGTGCTGGCCCTGGGCATGATCCCCTCCGCCAAGATCGCCGGCGACGTGCAGCTCGTGCCCGACCTGGCCGAGCGCGCGCTCGGGCGCCTGGCGGAGCCGCTCGGCCTCGCCTCCGTCGCCGAGGTCGCCTGCGGCGTCATCCGCATCGTCGCGGCGCAGATGGCCGACGCGATCCGCAGCGTCACCATCGAGCGCGGCCGCGACCCGCGCGAGGCGGCGCTCGTCGCGTTCGGCGGTGCCGGGCCGCTCTTCGGCACCGTGCTGGCCGACGAGCTCGGCGTCAGCACCGTCGTCGTTCCCCCTCACGCGGGCAACTTCTCGGCCGTCGGGCTGCTCGGTGCCGACCTCGCCCGCAGCGTCTCGCGCACCCGCGTCACCCGCCTTTCATCCGATGGGCTGGTCGAGGCCGGCACCATCGCCGAGCAGCTGTTCTCGGAGCTCGACGCTCGCAGCTCCGGCGACTCTCGGCGGAGCGCACGGGAGGTGCACATGGACATCCGGTTCGTCGGCCAGGAGCACACGCTGACCGTCCCCGTCCCCGCGACCGGCGGGGCCGTCGAGCGCGACCCCGAGCCGGTCGCGGGGCGCTTCCTCGACGAGTACGAGCGAACGTTCGGCTCGATTCTCGACGAGGAGCTCGAGATCGTCTGCGTGCGTGCACTCGCGACGACCCCGCTGGAGTACAGCCCCGCGCCTGCTCCGGCCGCCGTGACGGACGGCGACGCCGCGAGCGCGCACGAGACGGTGAAGGCATGGTCGTTCACCGGCGGCGAACCGGCGGCGTTCGCCGTCATCGACCGCTCCCGGGTCGCGCCGGGCGCGACGATCGAGGGGCCGGCGATCGTGCGCGAGCAGACGACGACCACCTACGTCGACCGCGGCTTCCGGGCAACGGTGCATCCCGGTGGTGCGCTCATGATCGGCCGGGGCGGTGACGCGTGAGCGCCCAGACGGTCATCTCGCGGGCGGGCGCCGGCCGTGCGAGCGGCCTCGCCGACGCCGATCCGATCACGACCGAGATCGTTCGCCAAGGGCTGAACGCGGCGGCCGACCAGATGAAGCGTGCGCTGGTGCGGACGTCGTTCTCGCCGGTCATCTACGAGGTGCTCGACTTCGCGGCCGCCCTCTATGACCGGGACATCTGCCTGCTCGCGCAGGCGCCGACGCTGCCGGTGTTCATGGGGACGATGAGCTTCTGCGTGCGCGGCGCGATCGACGCCGTGGGGGGCGAGCAGGCACTCGAGCCGGGCGACATCATCCTCTACAACGACCCGTTCGGCACCGGCTCGCACCCGCAGGACGCCGCGATGGTGATGCCGGTCTTCCTGCCTGCGGGCGACCTCGTCGGGTACGCGGCGATCAAGGCGCACTGGCTCGACATCGGCGGCAAGGAGCCGTACTCGACGGACACCGTCGACGTGTTCCAGGAAGGCACCATCTTCCCCGGCGTCAAGCTGTTCTCGCGAGGCCGCCTCGTGTCGGACATCTTCCGGTTCGCCACCGCCAACTCCCGTGTGCCGAAGATGGTGGCGGGCGACATCAACGCCACGGTCGTCGGCGTCCGAACCGGCGCCGCCGGCCTCGTGCGGGTGGTCGAGCGATACGGGCTCGAGCGCTTCGACGAGGCGGTCGCGGCCATGTACGACCATGGCGAGGCGCTGGTGAAGGAGTGGTTCGCGCGGCTGCCTCAGGGGCGCTACGTCGGCCGCGGCGAGATGGACTCCAACGGCGTGACCGACGATCCGGTGCCGTTCGAGGTGACGGTCGACATCTCCCACGACGGCGTGCGTCTCGACTTCTCGGACGGCCCGCCGCAGCAGGAAGGGCCGATCAACTGCCCGCTGCCGTCGACCGTGTCGGCGAGCCGCATCGCGATCTCGATGCTGGCCGGCGGCGGCACCGCGCCCAACGAGGGGCACTTCCGGCCGATCGAGATCGTGACCAGGCCCGGAACGGTCTTCCACCCCCTCCATCCCGCGCCGTGCTTCCTGTACGGG
>JBKPMQ010000180.1:0-8509 GCA_046732235.1 Actinomycetota bacterium | reverse complement strand
CGGTGCACCTTGCCCAGGGCGGAGGCCGCCGACTCCGGCGACCCGGCCAGCCCCAGGCGCGCGGCGGCGACGACGCCGAGGGCGACGGCGACCGCCTCGTCGTCTCCCAGCATCAGGGGCGGCAGGCGGAAGCCGGGGCGCATCGCGTAGCCGCCGCCGACGCCGCGCTGGCCCTCGACCGGGATGCCGAGATTGCGCAGGGCATCGACGTACCGACGCACGGTGCGCGCGTCGACGCCCAGCCGGTCGGCGATCTCCCGCCCGGTGACGGCGGGCCGGGACTGCAGGAGCTCGAGCAGCTCGAGCAGCCGGGCGGTCGGCGACAGCACGGATGTAGTCAAGCACGGATAGCGGGCGTGATCCGCCCTATTTGCTCGCTACGGTGGCCCGGGACATCCGAACGAGGAGGGATGGGATGACCGACACGGCGCAGGCCGTCGGGACGGCGAGGGACTTCGACTTCTGGATGGGCAGCTGGAACGTCCGCAACCGGTTGCTGCGGGCACGGCTCCAGGGCGCGGACGAGTGGGACGAGTTCGCGTCCACGGTGGTCGCGCGGCCGATCCTGGACGGCCTCGGGAACGAGGACGAGTTCCGTACCTCGTACGGCGGCGGCTTCGTCGCCATGTCGTTCCGGTTCTTCGACCCGCTCTCGCGGCGGTGGTCGATCTACTGGGCCGACGCGCGCCGCTCCGGCCTGCTCGACCGGCCTGTGATCGGCGGGTTCGCCGGCGACACCGGTGTGTTCGAGGGCCAGGACACGTTCGAGGGGCGCCCGATCCTCGTGCGCTTCCTGTGGTCGGGCGTGACGACGCCGACGCCGCGCTGGGAGCAGTCCTTCTCGGATGACGGCGGCGCCACCTGGGAGACGAACTGGACCATGGACTTCACCCGCAGGGAGGGCAGCCGATGAGCACCGCCGGTCTCGAGAGCCGCATCCCGCAGGACTATCGCCATGTCGCCAAGCTGGCCCGCCCGGCACCGCGGATCTCGGTCGCCGGCTCGACGCTCAAGTGGTACGACGTCGCCCGGGGCACCGCCCCGGTGCCGGACGAGATCCGCGCGCTCGCCCGCGAGGGGCTGGAGGACGCGGCCCGCAAGGGCGGCCTGGCGCTGGCCGACGACGTCGGCTTCGTCATCCTGCACCGCTGCGGGCGCGACTTCTATTTCCTGCTGGTTTGCACGTGGCGCAACCAGAACGAGGCCTGGGAGACGGTCTTCGCCAAGGACGGCGAGGCCGATCCCGCCTTCCGGCCGTGGACGGCCGACGGCCCGCACCGTCCCACCTTCTGCGTGTGGGAGCTCGGCGTGGTCTGCCACGAGCAGCGGGCGTGGACGCGCTACCTGCGCTCCGACCGCGACGCCGCCGCCCTGCATACCTACCTCGAAGACGGCTTCGACGGTTCCGTCTAGCGGGATCCGCGCTCCCCATAACGGGGGTGTTCGTGTGCGCGTGCGGGTGCCATCGTGAGAGTTGACCCCTTACGGACTCGAGGTGCGCACGCATGCTTCGACGGACGATCGCGCTTGCCCTGGCCGGGCTGGCGATGGCAGCGCCACCGGCGCTCGCCGATTCCCACTGGAACTCGCAGATGAAGGACGCCACGGCGACCGCCTCTCGGTCGGCGGGTGGCTGCGCGATCAACGCCGGCCTGCGGCAGGGCTCGCTGCTCGTCACATGTGACGGCCGGCACACCGCGACGCTCGTCTACGTCTTCCCGATCTCCCACGGCGGCTCCGTCCAGGGGACGCCGACGTCCAGCGTCAGCAGGTGGGGTCGCGCGACGGTGCACCGAAGCGTCCGGGTCGGGACCGGCAGCCTCAGGGTCACCGTCACCGTGACGGCCGGATCCGCTCGGCTCGACTCCGTCAGCGTCGGCTACTACACGCGCTAGGAACGACGTGGCGACCCGGGCAGAGGCAGGACGAACGACCAGCGGGGCGCGCGAGCTGGCCTCGTTCGCGGGCGTCGGCGCCACGATCGCGGCGATGCTGTGCCTGTCGGCCTTCGCCTGGACGACGATCCAGACGGCTCGCGGTGCGTCGGCCCGGGTGCACGACGCCAGCGCGGCCGCAGCCCGGTACGACTCCGCGGCTGTCGCCGTCGAGCGCGTCCAGGCCGCCGCGACCCGGTACGCGTTCGCGCCGAGCGGAACGGTGTCCGAGGCGCTGAAGCGCTCCCAGCGCGGCCTGGACGGCGCGATCGCCTCGTTGCGCGCCCATGCCGCCACGGCGGCGGACAGGTCGGCCGCGGCGCGGCTGGCCGCGGGCGACGTGGTGCTCGACACCGCGATCGGCCGTCTGCAGGCGGCCGTGTCCCGTCGCGACGCCGGGAGCGTCGCAGGGCTGATGACCGGAAGCGTGCGGCCGCAGATCCAGGTGGTGCGTGGGCTGATCGGCCGCGAGCGGGGCGCCTACGTCCGCTCCGCGAGCTCGAACATGGCAGCCTCGGGTGCGGCCGGCTCGCGGCTCGGCGTCGTCGCCATCATCACGGCCGTCCTCGGCGTGGCCGCCTCGCTCGCCGTCCTGCGCATGGTGGGCCTCCGACGCCGGCTCGGCGCCGCCCACCGGCGCGAGCTCGAGCGGCTGCGCACCGCGGCGCTTCGCGACGGGCTGACCGGTCTCCCCAACCACCGCTGCTTCCACGAGGATCTGCGCGCGGCGATCGCCGGTTCGCGCGGGCTCCACCTGCTGCTCATCGACGTCGACAACCTCAAGGCGACCAACGACGGCCTCGGGCACAAGGCCGGCGACGAGCTGCTCGTGAGGCTCGGCACGGCGCTCGACCAGGTCGGCGCGGCGCACTGCGCCTCCGCCTACCGCCTGGGCGGGGACGAGTTCGTGCTGCTTGTCGACGCCGGGCACGATTCGGATCGTGTTGCGGCCGAGATCCGCGCCGCCTGCGGGCGCAGCGCCGCGCCGCAGCCGGCGGCGACCGTCGCGGTGGCGTCGTGGGAGGACGGGCTCACCGCCGAGGAGATGATCCGCCGGGCCGAGGTGACGCTCGCGACCGCGAAGGTCGATCGCGCTCCCAGCCGTCACTACAGCATTCACCTCGAGTCCGGGCCGACGCAGGCCGACATCGAGCGCGCGCAACTGCTCGCGGTGCTCGACACGCCGGGGGCGATCACGCCGGTGTTCCAGCCGATCTTCGACCTGCGCTCGCAGGAGGTGGTCGGCTACGAGGCGCTCTCGCGCTTCCCGGCCGAGGGCGGGTACACGCCGCAGGAGTGGTTCGACCTCGCCCGCAAGCACGGCCTCGCGGTCGAGCTCGAGGCGGCCGCCGTGCGGGCCGCGCTGGAGGTGCCGGGACGCCCGGCCGGCGCCTCGCTCTCGCTCAACCTGAGCCCCGAGGCGCTGCTCTCCGGCCGCGACGCGCTGAACCTGCCCGACGATCTGAGCTCGATCACCATCGAGGTGACGGAGAACGCCCTCGTGACCGAGGGCCCCGAGCTCGAGCTGGCGCTCCAGGACCTGCGCGCCCGCGGCGCCCGCATCGCCGTCGACGACGCCGGCGTCGGGTACGCCGGCTTCGCGCAGCTCGTCCGCGTCCGGCCCGACGTCGTGAAGCTCGACCGCAGCCTGGTCGAGAGCGTGAACGTCCAGCCGACGAAGGCGGCGGTCATCAAGGCGTTCGTCGGATTCGCCGAGGACACGGGAGCCCTGATCTGCGCCGAGGGCATCGAGACGGCGGGCGAGCTGCATGTCGTGCGGGCCCTCGGGTCGGCCACCGGCCAGGGCTTCCTGCTCGGCCGCCCCGACATCGACTGGGTGCCCGCGCGGCCCGCGGTGCAGCTGCCGGCGCCGCGCCATGCCGAGCGGGCCGGCGTCGTCGAGCTGCGCCGCGCGGCGAGCTAGCACGGGACTCACCGATCGATCATCTAGCGGAACGCCTCCGCGAACTCCTCGAGCTCGCGCTCCACGTGGTGCCCGGGCAGGTCGTGGCCGCAGTAGTGGTACTCGATGATGCGCTTGGGCGCCGTTATCGCGTTGTAGGCCGCGAAGACACTGGACGGCGGGCAGCACGCGTCCATCAGCCCGACGCTGACGGTCGTCGACGCCCGGATCCGCGGCGCCAGCACGGCGTTGTCGACGTAGCGGAGCGTGTCGAGGACGCGCGGGATCTCGTCCTGGTGCTGGCTCAGGAACTCGACCAGCTCCGTGTACGGCGGCTCGTCGGCGATCGCGATCGCGTGGGGGATGTCGCACAGGTACGGCATGTGCGTCTGGCACAGCTGGATGCGGTCGGGGACGAGCGCGGACGTCGCCAGCGCGAGCGCGCCGCCCTGGCTGAAGCCGCCGACGCCGATCCGGTCGGGATCGACGCGGTCGTGCGCGGCGGCGGTCTCGACGCCGCGCACCGCGTCGACGTACAGGCGGCGGTAGTAGTAGGCGTTGCGGTCGAGGATCCCGCGCGTCATCACGCCCGGCGCCTCCGGCCCGGGCGCAGACCCCGCGCCGGGATCGCCCGTGTCGCCCGCCCGCCAGCTGCCGCCCTGCGAGCGGGAGTCGACTACCAGCTCGGCGAATCCGGCGGCGGCGTAAAGCGTGTGCTCGGCCGCCTGACCCCGGCCGCCGCCGTAGCCGATGAAGGTGACCCGGCAGGGGAGCCGGTCGCGCCCCGGCGGGCACACGAACCAGCCCCGCACGGGGTCGCCGCCGGCGCCCGTGAACGTCACGTCGGAGACGTCCACGTGGCGGTAGACGTCCGGGCGGTGGCGGGCGAAGACGGCCGGCTGCTCCTTCGCACGCGCATCGGCGATCGCCTCCTCCCAGTACGTGTCCAGGTCGTCAGGCGCGGTCACCGCGGTGCGGTAGACGCGTAGCTCCTCCAGCGGGGCGTCGAAGTACGGCACGGAATCCTCGCTTCGTCCGTCGGGTTTCGGGGGTTATCTCAGATTCGTGCCCGTACAATCGGCAGCACCTTGGACGAGCGTCCCTTCGACTTCACCGGGCGGGTCGCGCTGGTCACCGGCTGCGGCAGCGAGTCCGGCATCGGCCATGCCTGCGCCCGGCTGCTGGCCCGGCTGGGCGCCGCCGTCGCCGAGACCGCGACCACCGCCCGGGTCGAGGGGCGGGCGGAGGAGCTGCGCGCCGCGGGGGCAACTGCCTCGGCGCACATCGCCGACCTGTCCGTGCGGGCCGACGCCTTCGCGCTCGTGGAGGCGGTCGAGCGGGAGCACGGTCGGCTGGACATCCTGGTGAATGCGGCCGGGATCGCCCAGACTGGCATCCCGGCGCCGGACGCGGCCTTCGCCGATCTGAGCGAGGCGGACTGGCGGCGCGAGCTCGACGTCAACCTCATGACCGCCGTCCACACGACCCAGGCGGCGCTGCCCGGGATGGCCCGGCGCGGGTACGGCCGCATCGTCATGATCTCGTCGGTCACGGGCCCGTTCGTGATGGCGCCGCGGCAGGCCGGGTACGGCGCGTCGAAGGGTGCGATGGACGGCGTCATGCGCTCGATCGCCCTCGATTACGGCCGCAGCGGCGTCACGGCGAACTCGGTCGCGCCGGGCTGGATCGACACCGCGTCCTCATTCGACGAGGAGCTCGTGGCGGCCCGGAGCACGCCCGTCGGCCGGGCCGGCACCGCCGCCGAAGCGGCCGCCGTCGCCGTCTTCCTCGCCTCGGAGGAGGCTGCCTACGTGACCGGCCAGACGTTCGTGGTCGACGGCGGCAACATCATCCAGGAGCCGCACGGCATCGACATCTACGGCGAGTAGAGAAACGGGGCCAGGCCCCGTCCTCTACGAGGCGCTGGCGCCGACGCCGATCGGGCAGGAGACGCCCGTCCCGCCGATCCCGCAGTAGCCGCCGGGGTTCTTCTCGAGGTACTGCTGGTGGTAGTCCTCGGCCGGGTAGAACGTCGCCGCCTCGGCGATCTCCGTCGTGATCTCGCCGCGGCCGTGCGTGCGCAGCGCCTCGGCGTAGGCGTCGCGGGTGGCGAGGGCGGCGTCGCGCTGCTCGGGTGTGCGCCAGTAGATCGCCGAGCGGTACTGGGTGCCGTGGTCGTTACCCTGCCGCATCCCCTGGGTCGGGTCGTGGCCCTCCCAGAAGAGGCGCATGACCTGCTCCGTGGAGACCCGCTTCGGGTCGTAGGCGACGAGCACGGCCTCGGTGTGCCCGGTCATGCCGGTGCAGACCTCGCGGTAGGTCGGGTTGGGGGTGGAGCCGCCGGCATAGCCGACCGCGGTCGAGTACACGCCCGGGGTCTGCCAGAAGATGCGCTCGGCGCCCCAGAAGCAGCCCATCCCGACGTAGAGGTAGTCGATCCCCTCCGGGTAGGGCGGGAGGAGCGGCGCGTCCAGAACGGCGTGCCGCTCGGGCACCTCGAAGGCCGGCTGGTCGCGGCCGGGGAGCGCGTCGGCGGGCCCGGGAATGGCGCTTGGCTTGCGCAGGAACATGCTCAGGAGTCCTTTCATCGGTTCGCTCATTCAGTCTCGGCTAGCTCTCGAGCGTTACGGCCAGGCCGATCTCGACGTTGCCGCGCAGGGCGTTCGAGACCGGGCAGCCGCGCTCGCCGTCTCCGGCCAGGCGCTCGAACTCGGCCTGGTCGAGGCCGGAGACGCGGCCGCGCACGCGCAGGTCGATGCGGGTGATCGCAAACCCGCCGTCGACCGGGTCGAACTGGCAGGCGGCGTCGACGTCGAGCCGCTCCGGGGCATGCCCCGCCTGGGCCAGCGCGTGCGAGAAGGCCATCGCGTAGCAGGACGCGTGCGCGGCGGCGATCAGCTCCTCCGGGCTCGTCTTCGGGTCGGGCCGGTCCGTGCGGGCCTTCCAGGTCACGGCCTGCTCCGGGAACGCGCCGCTGGCGACGCTCAATGTCCCACTGCCGCCCAGCAGGTCGCCCTCCCACACGGCGCGCGCTCGCGATTCGGCCATCTCCCACCTCCTCCCTACGGCTTTCCCGCACGATACCCCCGAGGGCGCGCGCGGTAAGGTGGCCGCATGCCGGAGGTGCATGTGCGGCTGTCGGGAACGCTGGCGCAGCGGCTGGGTGCGCGGCGCACGCTCGCCCTCGAGCAGGGGGCGACCGTCGACGACCTCGTCGCCGCCCTCGCCCGCGCCGCCGGCTTCGACCCGGCCGAGCTGCGCGGGCTCGCCGTCGTCTCCGGCGGCGCGTTCGTCTCTCGCAGCCGGGCGGTGGCCGACGGCGAGGAGCTCGACGTGCTGGTGCCCGTCTCGGGCGGCTCGTGAATAAACGGGGTCAGACCCCTTTTATGCACCGGCCTCCATCCCGTAGTGCGTTCGCACGAGCTCGTCCAGGCCGCGGCGGGCGAGCGCCCTTGCCGGCGCGAGGAACGTCACCTGGACGACGCCCGGAGCCCGGCCGATCTCGATCGCCCCGGTGATGGTTGCCCGGTTCTTCACCTCCGGCACCGTCATGTCGAGCAGGTCTGCGGCGCGCTGGAGGCCGTTGTCGACGGCGCTGTTCAGGTCGGGGCCCGTGCCGACGACGGAGATGGGCAGCGACTCCTCGATCTCGGAGAGGCCGTTCCGCTGTGCGATCTCGGTCGCCCGCGCCCGCTCGGCCGGCGAGAGCGGCCGGGCCAGGAACGGCAGGTCGGTCGCGACCGGCAGCAGGATCGGCCCGTCGATCGTGAGGCCCTTGAGCACGTGCACCTGGAGCGTGACGGTGCCGGACACGTCGCAGGTGTGCCCCGCGATCTCGCCGTCGCCCTGCATCGCGTGCATGTCGCCGAGATAGATCCCCGCCCCCGCCACCTTCACGGGCGCGATCAGGATCGCGCCGGCCCGGGCGGCGTCGATGTCGAGGTGGCCGTCGGTGCGGCTGGTGAGCTGCTCCGGCGTGACCGCCCGCGAGTGCGGCGCGCCGAGCAGGAATGCCCCGAAGTCGCCTGCGTTGTGCGAGTCGGGCAGGTCGACCGCCGGGGTCGTGCCGATCTGGCCCATGAACGGCCGCAGGCGCGTTGCCACGCCGACCAGGTCGTGCGGCGCGAAGAGCAGGATCGGGTTCTGGACCGAGTTCGCCGGGATTGCGCCGGCGGTATGGGCGTCGCCGGCGAACGCCTCGGCCTGCTCGCGCCCGACCGTCACGCCCACGCGCCACTCGTCGTCGAACGCGATCGTGTAGCCGTTCGTGAAGGCGAACGGTGACGCCGGCTCGCCGCAGTTGGCGCAGCGCACGCTGTCGGGCCCGATGCCCTCGACGACCGTCGCCTCGTCCTCGGCGCCGCACCTGGCGCACACCTTGGCGCAGTACGGGTCGCCGTCGAACCGGCCCTCGATCAGGCGGTCGTTCCCCGACGCCGTCGCGATCGAGGTCACCGAGATGTCGCGGATGTGGATCGCCACCGCGTCGCCCACCTCGGCCCCTTCGACCGCGACCGGGAGGGTGACCTCATGGCCGCCCTTGATGGCCGGGGTGATCATCGGGCCCCAGCAGCCGGGCGCGGTGTTGGCGACGATGTGGCCGCCGTCGCGCACCGGGCCGAGCATCTCGCTCGACGGGCCGATGATGCCGTCACAGAAGCGGTCGACGAAC
>JBKPMQ010000179.1:0-13248 GCA_046732235.1 Actinomycetota bacterium | reverse complement strand
GGCCTTGATTCCTCCACCCGGTAGTCGTCTGACTCGCATCCCAGCCCCACTTGCCCACGAGAGGCGCCGCGGCGCGGCGCGGCGCTTGCCGACCGGTCGCCGCCGTCCCGTAAAAACCGCGGTCCCAGTCCCGCTTGGCGGAGCCGATAGCGGATCTGCAGCGCCGCCTCGAAGCTATGTTGGAAGGGCCGGTTCCGAGCCGCGATCACGGTCCCCCAGGGAGCCGACGTGGGCCCGAGTCGATCTTTGGGCCCGCCCGGCTCTCCGCCGCCGCGGCTCAAGTCCATCACCTCTGCGCCCAGGCTGGTGGCCTCCTCGATCCACGCGAGCAGGGCGATGTGCCCGGCTCCGTGCAGGCCAGTGTCGCGTGCCAGCGCCGTCGTGTGCGCCATCGCACCGCGGCCGGCCAGGAGGCCAAGCTGGGCGGCGATCGGACGGCCCTGTTCGGTGATCTCGACTAGGCGAACTCGGCCGGCGTCTGCAAGCGCCACGATCGCCTGTCGGTAGGCGGCACGCTGAGGCGCGGAATACCCGAACCGGCGCATCTCGCCACCCCGACGCTGCCATACCCGACGGTAGAGTCGAAACATCCGCTCCAGCGCCGGCCGCACATCGGCCGAGGCGCTGTGCACCGCGATGGAGACAGGAATCCCCGCACGCCGGGCGCGACGGGCGGAACGATCGGCGCTTCGACGCACCTTATCGAGCCTGGGAGCTGGAAGCGAGACGAAGAACGTCTCTCCCACCGTGTCGTGACGGCACCACGGAAACGCGGCCTGGACCGCACCGGCTGCGGCGCCAGTCAGAACCGTCATCGGTAGATGGATCAGCGGTGCCCGCGCGATCACCTCCCGCATCACAAGGGCGGAGGAGCCACCGCCAAGAACTGGATCGGCCAGGATGTCGGGACTGTTTTGCAGGGCGCGCGCTCCCAGCCAGGTGGCCACCCGTGGGCCGCGGCCGCCGAGGCGCCACAAACGAAGCGCCGCTCCGGCGACGACACTCGGCCCATCCTTGACACAGATGACCAGCGGCGGATCATCGTCGACCGACGCGATCGCACGCAGCCAATCCCCGAGCAGCGCCGGGTTCGGCACCCGCTGCGACAAGACCAGCCGATCCCACGACGAATCCAACAACCCGAGCCCGCCCGCGCCCCGCCCAATGAGAACCGTCGCCCCCCGGGACGGGCTCCCGGGCGGCAAGACGACATCAGGTACCGCGACAACCGGTGCGCCTTGCACCCGTGCAGGCGCACCGCCACGTCCTAAGCCTTGGCCTCGTCCGGCGTCGTGCTGAGTCATTGACCTATTCATCGAGGTGTCCGAGGGGGGCCGGTGTGTCCGCTGCACACCGGTTCGGACACTCGCTATCTCGCGCACACCGGCCGGGATCGCCGGCGCAACCACACACAAACCCGCCCCGATAATCGGGCATGCCCCACCGCGAGCCGCACCAAACCACGCGAATCCCTAGCATACAGCTTACTGCATTCCCCGCCTCGCCCGAGGCTCTGGCCCGGGGCCGGCAGCGATCACAGCGTTCCGCCCGTGTCGGCGGACTCTTCCGCCCGGGACGGACAAGGCGGCCCCAACGATGCGATCCCCGCATTCTCTACACACGGCGCTGCTGCGTCGTGGCGACCGCCGGTGAACGTCTTCCCGGACGGCGTCTGCTAGTCTGGATCTAGCCATGCGTAGGCGACGACTGGACTGGCTAAAGGGCTGATGGCGACAGGGAATCCGTATCTCGCAGACAATCTTCATCGCTTGATGGGCGTGCATCGGGTGGGGCAGAAGGATGTTGCGGAGCGGCTGGGGACGACGAAACAATCGGTGTGGGAGTGGGCGTCTGGTCGGAAGGTGCCGCGCTCGGCGACGTTGGCTGATCTAGCAGCTTTGTTTGGAATCGAGCTGCCGGACCTGCTGGGGGAGCCGGAGCGAGCTGTTCAGGCTGGCGCAAGAGCGTTCGCGCGAGCACCGATCCGATCTACCAGGCGGCTTCCGCGTGTGCGTCCATCGCCAGATGCGGTGGACGAGACGCGGGCCGAGATTCTGACGATCCCGCCGAAGGGCCTCAGCACCGGCGAGATCGGGGAGTTTCGTCGTGCCCAGCGCGAACCGAAGAGCGGTCGACGCGGCGATAGGCCTGGGGGAACCGCGGGGGAAGACAGCTAGAATCGGCCTAACCGGGGCGAATCGGACGGTTCCAAACGGCCGCAAAGCCGCGTTCCTCCATGAGCAAATCCGGGCGTTCGAGACCCGTCGTCCGCTTCCCAGGGATCAGCCTGAGCGGCGGACGGGGGCGGACAGAATCGGATCGTCACGCGCTCAGGAGCCAGGGCTACGGCCCAGTCGCGACCAGGATGAGATAGGTCGTCGAGGGCTTGCCGGGTACCGAGCACTCGCCCCTGCCTGCCTTGGGCTCGATCTCGCAAGACCCGTTCGGCTTGAGGGTGCAGAGGATTGCAGAATGGTCAGCTGCGTTCCATCGGCAGTCGCTGGCCGGGTGGGTGTGGGTCGCTTGCAGGAATGGCTGTGCGGCTTCCATCGCAGACCCGGTCACGGGAGCCGCGACGGTCCCGATACGGTGCACGGCCGGAGGCGCGGATGATCGACCGATGACGGCAACCGTGGCCGGAACCCCGACCAGGGCGAACACGATGGCGGCTACCTCCGCGACTCGTCGCATCTAGGCCGAGTCTACGCCCGCCTTGGCAGCGGCCCTAGATGATTGATTCCACGCCCGCGCGCGCCTGGACGTCAGGCTGTTGGCGGGGGTTCGGTTCGCGGGTGGGGCTGCGGCTGCGAACCGTCGCATCGCGGCGTCCTCGGTCGCGCCCATACGACCAGGTATGAGCGCTCCCTGCGTCCTTGCGCTGCTCGGTTCGCAGCCGCCCAGGACATCGCGACGGCGTGGAATCAATCATCTAGCCCCTTTGTCGCTGCCTGACTGCGGCTCGCAGGTCTCGCCCCTAGCGGACGCCCCCCGCCCAGTCGGCGATCGCAGCGGGGACGTTGTCGTCATACGACAGCCGGATCGCCTGCCGGATCACCGCATCCCGCTCGCGCGGCTCGCGGCGTGGGCGCGTGGCGAGGTACATCGCGACCGCGGCGGCCACGGACAGCCCGGGATGGTCGCCCTCAGGGTCGAGCTCGTCCAGCACTCCGCCGATGCGCCGGTCGAGCTCGGGCACGGCTTCGACGGGATCGTCGTCGTCCTCGAACCAGCGCTCGAAGTCGCCGACGAGCGCATCCCGGTCACCCGGGTCGACGATGCCGGCCGCCTCCCGCACGACCTCCGCGACGGTCACCAGACCCTGGCGGGAATCGGGCGCCACGACGCCCTCACGACCTGCCGGAACGCGGCGCGGGCTCGCCCGGCAGGTGCACCAGACACTCCACGCCGCGGACGCCGGGGACGGCGCGCACCCGCTCCACGAGCCCCTGGATCGCGGAGCTGCTGTGGAGCTCGCCGCGGAGCGTGACGATGCCGTCGACGACGCCGACGTTCACCTCGTGCGGAGTGATCGGCGTGTTTCGGAACGCCTCCGATCGAACCCTGTCCGCGAGTGTCATGTCATCCGCGGGCGCGTGCCGCGTGGGAACGGCGTCATGCACCATCCCCCGCGTCTGGCCTGCGACGTACCGCATCGTCCGCCGCCCCCGGCCGGCCGCGAGCCGCACCGGGCGGCGCGCAGCCGCCATCGAGCGGTCTCGGAGCATGTGCCGGCGCCGGGCGCCGCTGACGGGATCTGCGAGGGCCGCGATTGCGCCGCCCACGGAGAGGAGTGCCAGGTCGCGCAGTGGTCGAGCCATGGTCTTCACCCCCAGGGGGTCGTGGGTTCTCCGACCCGCCTACC
The DNA here is from genome assembly GCA_046732235.1 of Actinomycetota bacterium. Classification (GTDB taxonomy): domain Bacteria; phylum Actinomycetota; class Thermoleophilia; order Gaiellales; family JAICJC01; genus JAICJC01. The sequence goes on along the minus strand of JBKPMQ010000179.1, from coordinate 9,386 downwards.
CATCGTCGCGAGGCATCGAAACGCACCGACGCACCGGCGTCGCCGACAGGCGAGAATCAGGGGTCCACGACGCGCACGGTTCTGTGCGGCCTGTTGAATCGACAGCTCCCCGTGAGAAGGAAGAGGCGGACGTGACTGACAGCATCAGCGAAAGCGAAAACCCGGCAATCGCGAGCCCGACTCCCGCCACCACGCGGCCGAGGACGAACCAGGACTGGTGGCCGAACCAGCTCGATCTGCAGGTCCTCCACCGGCACTCCCCCCTGTCCAACCCGTTGGGCGAGGGCTTCGACTACCGGGAGCGGTTCAAGACGCTTGACGTCGAGGCGCTCAAGCGCGACCTGATCGAGCTCATGACGGATTCGCAGGAGTGGTGGCCGGCCGACTACGGCCACTACGGGCCGCTCTTCATCCGGATGAGCTGGCATGCGGCCGGCACGTACCGGATCGCGGACGGCCGCGGCGGCGGCGGCAGCGGCGCCCAGCGCTTCGCGCCGCTCAACAGCTGGCCCGACAACGCGAGCCTCGACAAGGCCCGCCGGCTGCTGTGGCCGATCAAGCAGAAGTACGGGAGCGCCCTCTCGTGGGCCGACCTCCTGGTCTTCACCGGTAACGTGGCGATGGAGTCGATGGGGTTCAAGACGTTCGGCTTCGGCTTCGGCCGCGAGGACATCTGGGAGCCGGACGAGATCTTCTGGGGTCCGGAGGACGCGTGGCTCGGGGACGAGCGTTACAGCGGCGACCGGGAGCTCGCCAAGCCCTTCGGCGCCGTCCAGATGGGCCTCATCTACGTGAACCCGGAGGGCCCCAACGGCACACCGGATCCGCTGGCGGCCGCGAAGGACATCCGCGAGACGTTCGCCCGCATGGCCATGAACGACGAGGAGACCCTCGCGCTGATCGTGGGCGGCCACACGTTCGGGAAGACGCACGGCGCCGTCGAGTCGAAGCACATCGGCCCCGAGCCCGAGGGCGCGCCGCTCGAGGAGCAGGGGCTCGGCTGGCGCAACAGCGTCAACGGCGGTGGCGGTGCCCACGCGACGACCAGCGGGCTCGAGGGCGCGTGGACGAACGAGCCGACGACGTGGGACAACGGCTTCCTCGAGAACCTGTTCAGGTACGACTGGGAGCTGACCACGAGCCCCGCCGGCGCACACCAGTGGACGCCGAAGAACCCCGAGGCGCAGGACACGGTGCCCGATGCGCACGACCCGTCGAAGCGGCATGCGCCCATGATGCTGACCACCGACCTGGCGCTTCGGCTCGACCCGATCTACGGGCCGATCGCCAGACGCTTCTACGAGCACCCCGACCAGCTGGCGGACGCGTTCGGGAAGGCCTGGTACAAGCTGCTCCACCGCGACATGGGGCCGGTCTCCCGCTACCTCGGGCCGTGGATCCCCGAGCCGCAGCTGTGGCAGGACCCGGTACCGGCGATCGGTCACGAGCTGATCGACGCGGCCGACATCGCGGCTCTCAAGGGGAAGCTCCTCGCCTCGGGCCTCAGCATCTCGCGGCTCGTGTCGACCGCCTGGTCGGCGGCCGCGTCGTTCCGGGGCACCGACAAGCGCGGCGGCGCGAACGGCGGGCGGCTGCGGCTGGCGCCCCAGAAGGACTGGGATGTCAACGAGCCGGCCGAGCTCGACGCCGCCCTCCAGATCCTCGAGCGCATCCAGGGCGAGTTCAACGACTCGCTCGCCGACGGGAAGCGCGTCTCGCTCGCCGACGTCATCGTCCTCGGCGGTTGCGCGGGTGTCGAGCAGGCGGCGAGGGCCGCCGGCCGCGACGTCGAGGTCCCGTTCGCACCGGGGCGCACGGACGCCTCCCAGGAGGACACGGACGCGGACTCGTTTGCCGTGCTCGAGCCGCGGGTCGACGGCTTCCGCAACTATTTCCGCGAGGGCGAGCCGATGCCGCTCGAGCACGGCCTCCTCGACCGCGCGTACATGCTCAACCTGACCGCGCCGGAGATGACGGTGCTGGTCGGCGGCATGCGCGTCCTCGGCACGAACCACGGCGGATCCCGGCACGGTGTGTTCACCGACCGGCCCGGCGTGCTGACGAACGACTTCTTCGTGAACCTGCTCGACATGGGCACGGAGTGGAAGCCGTCCGGCGAGAACGTGTACGAGGGCCGCGACCGGCGCACCGGCGAGGTGACGAGGACGGCGACGTCCGTCGACCTCGTCTTCGGGTCGCACTCGCAGCTGCGGGCGCTGGCGGAGGTCTACGCGGAGCGTGATTCGGACGAGAAGTTCGTCCGCGACTTCGTCGCCGCCTGGGACAAGGTCATGAACCTGGATCGGTTCGAGCTGCGCTAAGCGACCGGGGTCAGACCCCGAACGGAACTACAACGGAACTGTCACCGCCACCGTTCGGGGTCTGACCCCGGTCGGCCTTCTCGGCGTCCATGCGGTCCGTGAGCCACGTCTCAATGCGACCTTCTGGCAACACGCGCCGGCTGTGCGGCGCGTCACATCGCGCCGATCGACCCGCCGCTCCTGTCCGTATCTCCTCATATGCACCCGCACACGACATCCGGACACGGCCGGCGCGGTCTCTGGATCGCAGCCGGTGTGATCGCGCTCGTCGTGATCGTCGCGCTCATCCTGCTGGCCGGCGGTGGCGGCGGCGGGGGCGGAGCAGGCGGATACTGACCCTCCCCGGGGGCGGCGCCGCCCTGTGCGGCGCCGCCCTCAGTCGCAAGGCGTCATCGCGGACGGCGCGCTGACGGCCCCGCTCAACTGGCTTTCTTGATGCCGTGCACCGGGCGGCCGAGGGCGCGCCACTGGAACTGGGTCATGGTGGGCAGCGTGTCGTCGTAGCGGACGATGCGCGGGTTCCGGCCGACCTGCGCCGCCCGGGCGGCGTGGTCGATCAGGTCGTCGCGATCGGGCGCGACGATGACATGGTGACAGGCCGTGACGTACCTGAATTCCTCGCTGCACGCCGGGCACGGCCACGGGTCGGTGTGGATCGCGTACCAGTCGCCCTCGTCGGTGCCGGCGTCCTCGCCGGCGAGGATCTCCTCGAGCTCCTCGACCTCGTAGACAGTGGGCGCTGTTGGCAGATCGGCCACCTGTTCAGGGTAGCAGCGGCCGGTTTTCGCTCACATGGACTCGGGCGCGTCGACGCCGACGAGGTCGAGCGCCGTCCTCATGACCTGCGCCGTCGCCCGGCAGAGCGCGAGCCGGCTGCGCTCGACGGGCGGCTCGACGCCGATCACCTGGCACTGCTTGTAGAACTGGTGGAACGCCTTGGCCGTGTCCTGGGCGTAGCCGGCGATCCGGTGCGGGCCGCGCCGGTCGGCCGCCTCGGCAACCAGGCCCGGGAACTCGGCCAGGGCCTTGACGAGCTCCGCCTCGGCCGGCTCCGGCTGCCACGACGGGTCGGGCTCGGCCGTGTCGCCGCGCTCCGCCCGGCGCAGGATTGCGGCGATGCGGGCGTGGGCGTACTGGCAGTAGTAGACCGGGTTCTCGGCGTTCTGGGCCGTCAGCAGGTCGATGTCGAGGTCGATCGGCTGGTCGTGCCCGCGCTGGACGAGCGCGTAGCGGGCCGCGTCGACGCCGATCGCGTCCAGCAGGTCGTCGAGCGTCACGATCCGCCCGGCCCGCTTCGACATCTTGCCCTCGCTCAGGCGCACCAGCTGGTAGATCTGGACGTCGATCCGCGCCGGGTCGTACCCGAGGGCCTGCGCGGCCGCCTTCAGCCGGCCGATGTAGCCGTGGTGGTCGGCGCCGAGCACGTAGACGGCCGTGTCGAACCCGCGCTCGAGCTTGTCTGCGATGTAGGCCAGATCGCCGGCGACGTAGGTGAAGCTGCCGTCGGTGCGGACGAGGACGCGGTCCTTGTCGTCGCCGAGCGCGGACGAGCGCAGCCACACCGCCCCGTCGGCGTCGTACACGTGCCCCTCGGCCCGGACGCGGTCGATCGCGCGCTGCACCGCCCCGCTCTCGTACAGCGAGCGCTCCAGGAACCAGGTGTCGAACGAGCACCGGAACCGCGCCAGCGTCGTCCGGATCCGCCCGATCATGGCGTCGGTGCCCGCCCACGCCCAGGCGGCGACGTCGGCGTCCGGGCCGAGGCCGAGCTCCGCCGCCAGCTCGGCGACGTACGCGCCCTGATAGCCCTCCCGGGGCGGTTCGGCCCCGGCGGCCCGCGCTTTCAGCGACTCGCCGAAGAGGTCGATCTGGCGGCCGGCATCGTTGAAGTAGTACTCGCGGCCGACGTCGTGGCCGGCGAACTCGAAGAGGCGCGCCAGGCTGTCCCCGTAGGCGGCGTTCCGGGCGGTGGCCACCGTGACCGGGCCGGTCGGGTTGCCGGAGACGTACTCGACCTGGATCCGCTGCGGCGCCCCGATCGCCCCGGCGCCGTACCGCGGCCCCTGCTCCAGGACGCGCGCGACGGCGTGTCGGTACCAGGACGGCGTGACGCGCAGGTTGAGGAAGCCCGGCCCGGCGATCTCCACCGTGTCGATGTACTCGGACTCGACCCCAGCGGCGATCCGCCCGGCGATGTCGCGCGGGGCCGAGCGAAGCGGCTTGGCGAGCTGGAGCGCGATCGCCGTCGCGTAGTCGCCGTGGCCCGGGTCGGCGGGACGCTCCAGCCCCACCGACAGGCCGTCGCCGCCGACGGCGTGGACGGCCCGCTCGACGGCGGCCGAGAGCTCGGAGACGGGGCTGGCGCTCATGGTCGGATCGTAAACCCTGTGGCCTGGCGGCCCTGCGATAGGGTGCGGGCATGGAAGAGGACGAGGACGGCACCCCCGAGCGCCACCTGAACATCCACTTCTCGCCGGAGATCATGGCGGGCGTCTACGCCAACTTCGCCAACGTCAGCCACTCGGAGTACGAGTTCACGGTGACCTTCGCGCGCGTCGACCACGAGGTCGAGGACGAGGAGGTGCCCGGCGTGGTCGTCGCCCGGGTGAACCTCTCGCCCCGCTTCATGAAGGAGCTGATCGATGCGATGAGCGACAACTACTCGAAGTGGCGGACCAAGGAGGGCATCAAGAACCTCCCGGAGTTCGACGGCCCGGACGAGACGTAGCGGGACGCAAACCCGGCCTCCTGCGCGATCGGTAGATTGCGCCGGTGAAGGTCGCGGTCATCTCGGACGTCCACGCGAACCTGCCGGCGCTCGAGGCCGTCCTCGGTGCGATCGACGACGCCGGCCGCGACGAGCTCTGGTGCCTGGGCGACCTGACCGGCTACGGCGCCGACCCGGCCCGCTGCATCCAGGTCGTGCTCGAGCGCGCCGACGTCTGCCTGGCCGGGAACCACGACATGGTCATCACGGGCGAGATCGGGCTCGAGGCGTTCTCGTCGGACGCGCGCACGGCGGCCGAGTGGACGATGGAGGTGCTCTCGACCGAGGATCTCGAGCGGCTGCGCACCCTCGAGCCCAGGGGCGAGCGCGGCGGCGTCGAGCTCTACCACGGCAGCATCCGCGACCCGGTCTGGGAGTACGTGATCGACGACCGCACGGCCTCGGTCTGCCTGGAGCTGCAGGGGACGCCGCTCTCGCTCGTCGGCCACAGCCACGTCCCGCTCGCATACGGCTACGCCGGCGAGCGGTTCCTGGGCGGCCTGGCCGGCGCCGGGACGCGGCTCGAGACCAGCCCGGGGCCGTTCCTCCTCAACCCCGGCTCGGTCGGCCAGCCCCGCGACGGCGACCCACGGGCCGCGTACATGACGCTCGCCCTCGACGCCGGCACCGCCGTATGGCACCGGATCGACTACGACGTCCGCGCCGCGCAGACGGCGATCCGCGACGCGGGCCTGCCGCTGCGGCTTGGGGCGAGGCTCGCGGAAGGCCGCTGAACCGTCTAGGCCGGGGTGGCCGAGGCGGTGCGGCCGCGGTTGCGGGTGCCGTTGCGGCCGACGTGGTAGCCGTCTCGCGTGAGCTCGGCGACGACGGTCTCCCGGGCCTTGTAGATCCGCCACTTGACGGTGGCGAGCGTCGTCTCGAGCGCCTCGGCGATCTCGGCGTAGCTCAGGCCGACCACGTCGCGCAGGAGCAGCGCCATCTTGAGGTCGAGGCTGAGGCCCGCGATCGCCTCCCAGACCGCCTCCATGCTCTCCATCGGCTCGGCAGGCGCGACGGACACGTGCAGCTGCGGCGCCGAGCTGAGCTCGATGGTCGGGCGGCCGCGGCGCTCGCGCGCGCGCAGCTCGTCCACGACCCGGTGCTTCGCCACCTGGAACAGCCAGGTCGTGAACTGGCAGCGGTGATCAAAGCCGGGGAGTGCCTGGTACACGCGCAGGAACACCTCCTGGCACACGTCTTCCGCGAGCGCCCGGTCGCCGCCCAGGATGCGCGAGATGTAGTTGTAGAGCGGCGTCTGATACTGGCGGACGATGAGCGCGAAGGCGCGTTCGTCGCCGCGACGGGCGAGACGGAGAACGTTCGGATCTGGCTGCGGAAGGGCCAAGAGGTGAAGCGTTGGTTACGAGAACCAGGGCGAGTATAGACATTCGCCCACACGCTGCCGGTGTCGATGAGCACCTTCCCACAACCGCTGTTCACTATGCGAGCAGCGATTCCCCGCTCATCGTCTCCGGCTGCTCGACCCCGAGCAGCGCGAGCACGGTCGGCGCGACGTCCGCCAGCCGGCCCCCGTCGCGCAGCCGCAGGCCGGGACCGGTGGCGATGAACGGCACGGGGCTGATCGTGTGCGCCGTGTTCGGGCTGCCGTCCGGGTTCAGCATGAACTCGGCGTTTCCGTGATCGGCCGTCACGAGGCAGATCCCGCCCCGAGCCTCCGCCGCCTCGACGACGCGCGCCAGGCATCGGTCGACCGCCTCGACCGCGGCGACCGCCGCCGCGATCACGCCCGTGTGCCCCACCATGTCGGGGTTTGCGAAGTTGACCAGGCCGAACCGGACATCCGGATCGGCGATCCCTGCGCAGAACCGGTCGGCGACCTCCTCGGCGCTCATCTCCGGCGCCAGGTCGTAGGTGGCGACATCGCGGCGCGAGTCCACGAGCTGCCACTGCTCGCCGGGCTGACGGTGCTCGGAGCCGCCGTCGAAGAAGTAGGTGACGTGCGCGTACTTCTCGGTCTCGGCCGCGTGGACCTGCGCCACCCCGGCCGCCGCGAGCGTCGATGCGAGCACGTCGGTGAGAGGCTCGCCGGGAAAGGCGACCGGCGCGTGGATGTCGTCGGCGTACTCGGTCATCTGCACCAGGAACGGCAACGGCGGCGACGGGCCCCGGTCGAGCTCGGAGAACTCCGGGTCGACCAGCGCCCGGGTGAGCTCGCGGGCGCGGTCGGGGCGGAAGTTGAAGAAGATCGCCGCATCGCCGGCCCGGATCCGCCCCTCGGCCGGATCGCCGATCACGATCGGCTGGATGAACTCGTCCGTCTCGCCCGCCTCGTAACGGGCGCGCACCGCCGCCACGGGATCGTCCGCACGGTCGCCCTTCCCGTGCACGATCGCGTCGTAGGCGCGCGCGATCCGGTCCCAGCGGCGGTCGCGGTCCATCGCGTAGTAGCGGCCGCACACCGTCGCGATGCCGGGGATGCCCTCGAGGTAGCCGGCGCCGCCGGTCGGCGACGTGTCCCGGCCGTCGGTGAACGCGTGCACGTGCACCCGCTCGACGCCCTCGCGCGACGCGAGCTCGATCAGCCCGCGCAGATGGCGGACGTGGCTGTGGACGCCGCCGTCGGAGACGAGCCCGAGCAGGTGCAGGGCCGACCCGCGGGCGCGGCGGCATGCGTCGACGAGCACCGGGTTCTCGTAGAACGCGCCGGATTCGAGGTCGTCGTCGATGCGCACGAGGTCCTGGCGCACGACCCGCCCGGCGCCCAGGTTGGTGTGTCCGACCTCGGAGTTCCCCATCTGCCCGTCCGGCAGGCCGACCGCGCGGCCGGACGCGGCGAGCTGCGTGTGCGGGTAGCGGGCCCACAGGGCGTCGAACGCCGGCGTGTCCGCCAGGTCGACCGCATTGCCCGGCCCCGGCGGCGCCATCCCCCAGCCGTCGAGGACGACGAGGCAGACGAGCGGCTCGCTCATCCCGCCGCGGCGGAGGCGATCGCGGCCAGGTCGGCGGGATCGAGGCTGGCCCCGCCGATGAGGCCGCCGTCGATGTCCGGCTGGGCGAAGAGCTCGCCGGCGTTCTCCGGCTTGACGCTGCCGCCGTACTGGATCCGCACCCGCTCCCCCACGCCGTGCACGCCTTCGACCAGGCCGCGGATGAACGCGTGGGCGGCCTGGGCGATCTCGGGCGTGGCGGTGAGGCCGGTCCCGATCGCCCAGACGGGCTCGTAGGCGATGGTCGTCGCCGCCACCTGCTCCGCCGTGAGGCCGTCGAGCCCGGCCCGCACCTGGCGCTCGAGCACGATCTCGGTCAGGGCCGCCTCGCGCTCCTCGTCCGTCTCGCCCACGGCGAGAATCAGGCGCAGGCCGGCGGCGTGCGCGCGGGCGGCCTTCTCGTTCACCCCTTCGTCGGTCTCGGCGAAGAGCTGGCGCCGCTCGGAGTGGCCGATGAGGACGCCGTCGACGCCGGCGGCGAGCAGCATCCCCGCGGAGACCTCGCCGGTGAACGCGCCCTTCTCGGCCTGGTGCATGTTCTGCGCGTAGACGGCGACGGGTGTGCCCCGCGCCGCCTCGACCGCCGCCGCCAGCGCCGTGAACGGCGGGCACACGGCGACGTCGACGCCTTCGGGCAGGTCGCCGGCGAAGGCGGCGACGAAGGCGGCCGCCTCGGGCGCCGTCTTGTGCATCTTCCAGTTGCCCGCGACGAACGGCCGCCGGCTCATACCGCCGCCGCCTCCTCGAGCGCGGCGACGCCGGGGAGCGTCTTGCCCTCGACCAGCTCGAGCGCCGCCCCGCCGCCGGTGGAGACATGGGTGATCCGGTCGGCCACGCCGGCGACATTCACCGCCGCCACGGAGTCGCCGCCGCCGACGACCGACACGGCATCCGACGCCGCGACCGCCTCGGCCACGGCGAGCGTGCCGCGCGCGAACGGCTCGAGCTCGAACACGCCCATCGGCCCGTTCCAGAAGATGGTACGTGCGCTGCGCAGCCGCTCCGCGTAGGCCGCGACCGTCTCGGGCCCGATATCGAGGCCCATCCAGCCGTCCGGAATCGCGCCGGCGGACACCGTCCGCACCGCGGCGTCCGCCGCAAAGCGGTCCGCCACGACCACGTCCGTCGGAAGGACGAGCTCGCAGCCGCGCTCGGCGGCATCGGCGAGGGCGCGGCGGGCCGTCCCCTGGCCGTCGGCGTCCTCGTGCCGCGACGCGCCGACCGGCGTCCCCTGCGCGGCGTAGAACGTGAACGCCATCGCCCCGCCGATCAGGATCGCGTCGGCGAGGTGGGTGAACCGGTCGATCACCCCGATCTTGTCCGCCACCTTGACCCCGCCGATGACGACGA
>JBKPMQ010000178.1:0-8603 GCA_046732235.1 Actinomycetota bacterium | reverse complement strand
GCCGTCAGCTCGCGCACCGCCGTCCCGTCGACCTCCGCTGGCGCGGCCCGCGCAACGCGGGCGACGTCCGCCGCCAGCATCCCTTCGAGCGCGGCCCGCTTCGCCCGCTGGGCGACCTCCTCGAACCGGTCCGGCATGCCCGTCACGCGTCGGTGGGCCGCGTGCAGCCGCGCCGCCCCGTCTGGATCGACGAAAACGCCGCCGGCCAGGGCGAGGAAGTCGTAGCCCGTCGTCCCGGCCGTCGCCCAGTCCGGCGGCAGCGACTCGTCCCGCGACAGGATCTTCTCCACCACCACGTAGGCCCCGCCGGTCGCGTCGCGCAGCCGCTCGAGGTACCCGGCCGGGTCGAGCAGCCCGTCGATGTGGTCGATGCGCAGGCCGGTCACGATCCCCGCGCGCACGAGCCGCAGGATCTCGGCGTGCGCCGTCGCGAACACGTCCTCGTACTCGACCGCGACGGCGGGCAGGTCGCCGATGTCGAAGAAGCGGCGATAGTTGGGAACGCCGGTGCGCCAGTCCTCGAGGCGGTAGCGCTGCACCGCGAGGACCGCCTCCACGTCGCCGCTCTCGGTACCCGCCGCCAGCGGATACCGCTGGTCGTAGTAGGCGATCCGCGCCTCGCCGTCCTCCTCCACCAGGCGTAGGTCCCCGTCCGCAACGGCGTCCGCTCGCGAGGAGCCGAGCAGCGGCAGCACCAGCCGGCCGTCCGCCCCCGGCGCGTCCCAGTCGATGTCGAACGCGTGCGCCCACCGGGACTCCCGCCCGTGCAGCAGCACGTCCCACCACCAGGGGTTGCGGTGATCGGCCGCCATGTGGTTCGGGACGAGGTCCACCAGGAGCCCCATGTCGAGCCGGCGCAGCTCGCCCGCCAGCCGCTCGAGCCCCTCTTCGCCGCCGAGATCGGGGCTCACCCGCGACGGGTCGCAGACGTCGTAGCCGTGCTCGCTCCCAGGCCGGGCGGCCAGGATCGGCGAGAGGTAGATGTCGCCGACGCCCAGGTCGCGCAGGTACGGCGCGACCCGGCGGGCGTCGTCGAAGGTGAACGCCGGCGAGAGCTGGAGGCGGTAGCAGGAGGCCGGGAGCCTCATGCCCCGGCGGGCTCGCTCGTGCGCGTCGCGAGGATGAACGAGCGCCCGACCAGGTTGACGGCGGAGCGGGGGATGACGCGCCGCCCGGGCCGGGCGGTGTTCACGAGCTCCTCCCAGACCCCGGCCTGCCCGGACTCCGGCAGCACGAACCGGCGGGATGCCTCGCCGCCGTTGAAGAGCAGCAGAACCGTCTGGCCGGACACCGGCCGCCCGCGCTCGTCCACCTCGTCCGTCGCCTCGCCGTCGATCAGCATTCCGACCGCCTTCTGCGACCCGTCGTCCCAGTCCCCCGCGGTCATCTCGCGCCCCGACGGGTGCAGCCAGGCGACGTCCTTGCTGCCTCCGCGCACGGGCCGGCCGGCGAAGAACCCGCGCCGGCGGAAGACCGGGTTCTCGCGGAAGATGCGCAGCGTCTCGCGTGTGAATTCGAGCAGCTCGCGATCGTCGGCGGCCAGGTTCCAGTTCACCCAGGAGATCTCGTTGTCCTGGCAGTAGGCGTTGTTGTTGCCCCACTGCGTGCGGCCGAGCTCGTCGCCGCCGAGCAGCATCCGCACGCCCTGCGAGAACACGAGTGTGGCGAGGAAGTTGCGCCGCATCCGCGCGCGCACCTCGTTCACGGACGCGTCGTCGGTCGGCCCCTCGACGCCCCAGTTCTCGCTCAGGTTGTCGTCCGCCCCGTCGCGGTTCTCCTCGCCGTTGGCCTCGTTGTGCTTCTGGCGGTACGAGACGAGGTCGGTGAGGCAGAAGCCGTCGTGGGCGGTGACGAAGTTCACGCTCGCGTACGTGCGCCGGCCGCTGGCCTGGTAGAGATCGCTCGACCCGGAGACGCGCGAGGCCAGCTCGGCCAGCCGCCCGTTGTCGCCCCGCCAGAAGGCCCGCACGCAGTCGCGGTAGACGCCGTTCCACTCCGCCCACCCGACCGGGAAGTTGCCGATCTGGTAGCCGCCCTCGCCGAGGTCCCACGGCTCGGCGATCAGCTTCACCTGGGAAAGCGTCGGGTCCTGCTGCATGATGTCGAAGAACGCCGCGAGCCGGTCGACCTCGAACAGCTCGCGGGCGAGCACGGGCGCGAGGTCGAACCGGAAGCCGTCGACGTGCATCTCGTTGACCCAGTAGCGGAGGCTGTCGAAGATCAGCTGCACCGACCGCGGGTGCTGGACGTTCAGGCTGTTGCCGGTCCCGGTGAAGTCGACGTGGTAGCGCGGGTTCTCGGGCGAGAGCCGGTAGTACGACGCGTTGTCGATGCCGCGCAGCGAGAGCGTCGGGCCCAGGTGGTTCCCCTCGCCGGTGTGGTTGTAGACGACGTCCAGGATCACCTCGATCCCGGCCCGGTGGAACGCCTTCACCATCGACTTGAACTCGCTCACCTGGGTGCCCCGCGTTCCGCCGGCGGCGTAGCGGGCGTCGGGCGCGAGGAAGGCGATCGAGTTGTAGCCCCAGTAGTTCGTGAGCCCGCGCTCGACCAGCACGCGGTCGTTGATGAACTGGTGCACCGGCATGAGCTCGACGGCGGTGACGCCGAGCGAGAGCAGGTGATCGATGATCGGGTCGCTCGCCATCCCCAGGTAGGTGCCGCGCGACTCGGGCGGGACGCCGGGGTGGAGCATCGTCAGGCCGCGGACGTGGCACTCGTAGATCACCGACCGGTTCCAGGGCACCGCCGGCGGGCGGTCGTCGCCCCAGGGGAAGGCCGGGTCGACGACGGCGCACTTCGGCATCGCGCCGGCGCTCGAGCGGGCGTCCATCGAGAGGTCGGCGTCGGTGTGGCCGACCGTGTAGCCGAACAGCGAGTCGTCCCAGCGCGGCTGCCCGGTGACGGCCTTCGCGTACGGGTCGAGCACGAGCTTGTGCGGGTTGAAGCGGTGACCGTGCTCCGGCTCGTACGGGCCGTGCACCCGGTAGCCGTAGAGCTGCCCCGGGCGCACGTCGGGCAGGTACGCGTGCCAGATCAGGTCGGTGCGCTCGACGACCTCGATCCGGTGCGACTCCTCGGCGTCGTCGGGCCGGTCGAAGAGGCACAGCTCGACGCCGGTCGCGTGCTCGGAGAAGAGGGCGAAGTTCGTGCCCTCGCCGTCCCAGGATGCCCCGAGCGGGTACGGCGCGCCCGGCCAGACGCGCAGGCTAGCCACGCGGGCCCGCCAGGACGACGAACGACTGCGGCCCGGCGGTGATCGCGCCCCCCGAGGGCGCGACGGCGCCGGGGCCGCCGAATCGCGTGTCGGCCGAGTCGATCAGCACGCGACCGGCGCCGGCGAACGGCACCTCGAGGAGGCGCGGCTCGTTCCCGAAGTGGAGGCACACGACCGCAGTCTCGCTCGCAGGGTCGCCCCGGAGCATCCACACGACGGGAGGATCGTCCATCCGCGCCACCTCCACGCGGTCGGGGTCGAGGTCACGCAGCGGCCCGACCTCGCGCCGCAGCCGCAGCAGCTCGCGGTAGAGGTCGAGCACCTGTCCGTGGACGCCCTTCCTCCGCGTGTCCCAGCGCAGGGTCGCGCTGCGGAACGTCTCCTCGGCCTGCGGGTCGGGCGGCTCGCCGGCCCAGCGGAACGAGCGGAACTCCTCCGCCCGGCCGCAGCGGACCGCCTCGATCAGCTCGGCGCCCGCGTGGCTCGTGAAGAACGGGAACGGCGCGTCCTCGGCGTACTCCTCGCCCATGAAGAGCAGCGGCACCTGCGGGGCCAGCAGCACCGCCCCCGCCATCAGCTTGGCCGCCTCTAGGCCGCCCGTCCGCGCCAGCCGGTCGCCGAGCATGCGGTTCCCGACCTGGTCGTGGTTCTGGCCGAAGACGACGAACCGGCTCCCGTGGATCCCGGCGGCGGAGGCGCCGTGGCGGCGGCCGCGGTAGCGCGACCGCTGGCCGGTGTAGGCGAACGCCGCGCGATAGGCCCGCGCCGCCATCCGGGTGTCCCGGCCGGCGAAGTCGGCGTAGTAGCCGGCGTCCTCGCCGGTGATGAGCGTGTGCAGGGAGTGGTGCAGGTCGCCGCTCCACTGCGCGTCCATGCCGAGTCCGCCGGCCGCCCGGGAGATGATCATGCGGGGGTCGTTCAGGTCGCTCTCGGCGATCAGGTGAAGCGGCCGCCCGGCCCGCGCCGCCGCCTCGGAGACGGCATCGGCGAGCTCGGCCAGGAAGTGGGTCGCCGAGGCGTCGGCGATCTGGTCGACGGCGTCGAGCCGCAGCGCGTCGATGTGGAACTCCTCCAGGAAGCGCAGGGCGCTCCCGATCAGGAGCGTCCGCACGCCGTCGCTGCCGGGCCCGTCCATGTTGATCGCCTGTCCCCACGGCGTGCGGTAGCGGTCGGTGAAGACCGGCCCGAACCGGGGCAGGACGTTGCCCTCCGGCCCCAGGTGGTTGAAGACGCAGTCGAGGCACACCGCGAGGCCGGCGGCATGCGCCGCGTCGACGAGCCGGCTCAGGGCCTCCGGGCCCCCGTAGGAGTCCTGGACGGCATAGGGGAAGACGCCGTCGTAGCCCCAGTTGCGCGCGCCCGGGAACTGCGACACGGGCATCAGCTCGATCGCCGTCACGCCCAGCTCGCGCAGCTCTGCGAGGCGCGGCACGATCGCATCGAACGTCCCCTCGGGCGTGAACGTGCCGACGTGAAGCTCGTACAGCACGAGCTCCGAGAGCGGCACGCCCCGCCAGCCCGCGTCGGTCCACCCGCGCCAGGGAGCGACCACCTCGGACGGCCCGGCGACGCCCTCCGGCTGGAAGGACGAGGCGGGGTCGGGCAGCTCGTCCCCGCCGTCGAGGCGGTAGCGATACCGCCGCCCCGGCCCGGCACCGGGGGCGACGCCCGCGAACATTCCCTCGCCGCAGGGCGCAAGCGCGACGACCTCGTCCGGGTCGAGCAGCACGGCATCGACCCGGTCGGCGTGCGGCGCCCACGCCGCGAACCGCGTGCCCTCCCCGTCCGCGCTCGGCGTCGCCCCCAGGCGGGGGCGCGCTTGCGTCACGAAGCGCCCTCGTGGGTCAGCAGCAGGCACGAGAGCGGCGGCAGCACGAGCGTCATCGAGTAGTCGCGGCCGTGGGCCGGCTCCGCGACGGCCTCGACCCGGCCCATGTTGCCGGCGCCGCTGCCGCCGTAGACGTCGGCGTCGCTGTTCAGGAGCTCGCGCCAGGCGCCCGGCCGTGGGGCGCCGATGCGGTAGTTGGGGCGCAGCACCGGCGTGAGGTTGAAGACGGCGAGCGCCGCGGCGCCGCCGCCCTTCGCCAGGCGCATGAACGCGAGCACGCTCGACTCGGAGTCGGACGCGTGCACCCACTCGAACCCGGCCGGGTCGCAGTCGAGCTCGTGCATTGCCGGCTGCTCGCGATAGGCCCGGTTCAGGTCGGCCACCCAGCGGCGGATGCCCTCGTGCTCCGGCCGGTCGAGCAGGTGCCAGTCGATGCTCGACTCGTGGTTCCACTCGTCCCACTGGCCCAGCTCGGCGCCCATGAAGAGGAGCTTCTTCCCCGGGACGGCGTACATGTACCCGTACAGGGCGCGCAGGTTGGCGCGCATCTGCCACTCGTTCCCCGGCATGCGCCCGATCAGCGAGCGCTTCCCGTGCACGACCTCGTCGTGAGAGAGCGGCAGGACGTAGTTCTCGGTGAAGGCATAGAGGCCGCGGAACGTGAGCTCGTGGTGGTGGTAGCGGCGGTGCACGGCGTCGTGGCCGAAGTAGACGAGCGTGTCGTGCATCCAGCCCATGTCCCACTTGAACCCGAACCCGAGGCCGCCGAGATACGTCGGTCGCGAGACCATCGGCCAGGCGGTCGACTCCTCGGCGTAGGTCTGCACGTCCGGGTGCTCGGCGTAGACGGCGCTGTTCAGCGCCCGCATGAGGTCGATCGCCTCCAGGTTCTCGCGCCCGCCGTGGCGGTTGGGGATCCACTCGCCGTCCTCCCGGGAGTAGTCCAGGTACAGCATCGAGGCGACGGCGTCCACCCGCAGGCCGTCGGCGTGGTAGGCGTCGAGCCAGTGCATCGCGCTCGACAGCAGGAAGCTCCGGACCTCGTTGCGGCCGTAGTTGAAGATGAAGCTGCCCCAGTCGGGGTGGAAGCCCTGGCGGGGATCGGCGTGCTCGAAGAGGTGCGTGCCGTCGAAGCGCGCGAGGCCGTGCGGGTCGGTGGCGAAGTGGGACGGCACCCAGTCGAGGATCACGCCGACGCCGGCGGCGTGGAGCGCGTCGACGAGCGCCATGAAGTCCTGCGGGGTGCCGTAGCGGCTCGTGGGCGCGAAGTAACCGGTCGTCTGGTATCCCCACGAGCCGGTGTAGGGGTGCTCCATGATCGGGAGCAGCTCGACGTGGGTGAAGCCGTTCTCGACCGTGTAGGCGGGGAGGCGCTCGGCCAGCTCGAGGTAGGTCAGCGGCCGGTTGCCCTCGTGGACGTCGCGCCGCCACGAGCCCAGGTGGAGCTCGTAGATCGCGATGGGTGCGTCGAGAGCGTTGCGCCCGGCCCGCGTGCGCATCCACTCCTCGTCGCGCCACGCGTAGCCGAGGTCCCAGACGATCGAGGCCGTCTTCGGCGGCTGCTCGGCGAAGCGGGCGAACGGGTCGGCCTTCTCCAGATCCTCGCCGCCGGTGGCGATCGCGTATTTGTAGGCGGCGCCGTGGCCGACGTCGGGCACGAACCCCTCCCAGATGCCGGAGCCCCCGGTCGAGGACAGGGGATCGGCGCCGTGCGACCAGCCGTTCCAGTCGCCGATGACCGAGACCGCCTTCGCGTTCGGCGCCCAGACGGCGAACTGCGTCCCGGTCCGCCTGCCGATGGAGACGGGGTGGGCCCCGAGCTTCTCGCCTAGCCGGTAGTGGGTGCCCTCGTTGAAGAGGTGCAGGTCATCGGCGCCGAGGCGGCTCTTCGGCCGCCGCGGTGCGGGGCGCTTGCGGGTCCGGGGCTCGCTCATCGCTCTGACCTCCTCGCGTCGCCTACCCGGCGCAGCCGCACCGCCAGCTCGGGAACGTCGTCGAGCTCGTCGGCGCCGTGGCGCGCGCGCCGCCGCCAGTTCGGATGCTCCGTCGTCGTCCCGGGCAGGTTCTGACGCTCGCGCTCCCACCACATGTCCTCCAGGTTCACGAGCAGCGCCGCGGCGTGGGAGCCGGCCAGCTCGAGGAGGCATGCGTCAAGCGCGGCCGGGCCGTCGGAGACCGCGTGGCCGCGGCGCTCGAGGGCGGCCCGCAGCGCGTCGCGGCGCCCGTCGGCGGCGCCGTCCCCGTCCCAGAATCCGGCGAACGTCGGCATGTCGTGGGTATTCATGCCCACCATGGCCGCGGAAGGCACGCGGTCGAACGGATCGGCGTCCCCGCCGAGCTCCGCCTGGACGGCGTAGGTGCGCAGCAGACCGTGCGCCGCCATCGTCCGCCGCACGCCGCCTGGAACCGTTCCCATGTCCTCGCCGACGAGGCGCGTGCGGTGCCGGTTCGATTCGATGCAGAGCACGGCGTAGAGCTCCTCGAACGGGTAGCGCACGTACACGCCGTCGGTTGCCGGCATACCCTCCGGCACCCAGAACATCCGGTGCAGGCCCATCACGTGGTCGATCCGGGCGGCGGCCGCGTGCCGGCACAGGGCCCGGACGCAGGCCGCCGGGTAGGCGTGCCCGCCCTCGCGGAGCCGGCCCGGGTGGAGCGGCGCGAGCCCCCAGCTCTGCCCGCCCTGGAAGAAGTCGTCCGGCGGAGCGCCGACCGAGATGCCCTCGGCGAAGACCTCGCGGAACCGCCAGGTGTCGTAGCCGCCGGGATGGACTCCGAGCGGCATGTCGAGGTACGGCCCTGCGCCGCCCTCGCCGACCCGGGCGAGCTGCTCCTCGGAGAGCCACTGGGCGTACGCGTGGTAGCGGGCGGCTGCCTCGTCGCCCGGCGCCTCCGGGTCGCGCCAGTCGCGCCACCCGGCCCGCTCACGCTCGCAGCGGGCGCGGAACCCGGCGTACGCGCACAGGTCGGGGCGGTCGCGCAGGTGGCGCTCGAAGGCGTCTCGCCGCGGCCCGTCCAGATCCGCGAGAAGCGCCTCGAGCACGCGCCGCCTGGCCGCCATCGCGGCGCGGTAGTCGATCAGCCGGCCCTCAGGAGGGCGGACGCCCGCCGCCAGCTCGCGGGCGCGGGCCGAGGCCTTCCACTCGGGCGCGACGGCCGGGTCGACGTAGAGCTCGTTCCAGTACAGGCGGCTGACCGGCAGGTAGGGGCTGGGCTCGAAGGGTGCGTCGAGGAAGGCGGCGTTCAGCGGGGTCGAGCCGACCAGGTCGCCGCCGAGGCCGGCGGTCCACGACGCCAGCCGGCGCATCAGGGTGAGGTCGCCGGCGCCGAACGGCCCCGGGAGGGCGTACAGCGGCACGAACAGCCCCCACGACCTCGCCGGGCCGGCGTGGGCGCGGCGGGGCGCCTGGAGGACGGTCACCTCGGACGTCCCGCGGGCCGTCTCAAGCTGCAGCCGGTGGCGGCCGTAGGGGAGCCGGGGCAGCTCGAGGATCAGGCCCTCTGCGTGCCCGCCGAGCTCGCCGCCGTCCTCGAGCGCGAGCGCCCACCGCACCCGGC
>JBKPMQ010000177.1:0-4848 GCA_046732235.1 Actinomycetota bacterium | reverse complement strand
CCCGGGCCACCGAGATGTATGTGCAGGAGCTCCTGACGAAGCTCGACCGGGACGCGATCCGCAGGCGCGAGTTCCGGATCGTCCTGAACTACGGCCTCTCCGCCGCCTCCTTCGTGCTGCCGACGCTGATCGGCGAGCTCGGCGTCGAGATGGTCGCGCTGAACGCGTTCATCGACTCGTCGCATGTGCCGGGCCCGGTCGATACGTCCGGGGCGCTCGAGCAGACGGCCGGCCTCGTGAAGGCCGTGGGCGCCGACATGGGCATTCTGATCGACAGCCCGGCGGAGCGGCTGTGGCTCGTCGACGAGCAGAGCCGGCCGATCTCGCCCGAGACGGCGCTGCTCCTCTTCGTGCGCGAGCTCGCGGCCTCCAACGGCGGCGGCCGGGTGCTCGTGCCGATCAACGAGTCGCGCATGGTGGAGCAGATCGCGGACGGCCACAGCCTGCACGTCGAGCGCACGAAGGCGTCGCTGGGAGACCTGCTGGCGGCGGCAGCGGCCGGTGACGTCGTCTTCGCGGGCGCGTCCGGCGGCGGCTACGTGTTCCCGGAGTTCCTGCCCGCGTACGACGCCGTGATGTCGCTCGGGAAGCTGCTCGAGCTCGTCGCCCACGCGGGCCGCGAGCTCTCCGCGCTGGTCGAAGACCTGCCCCGGAGCACGCTCGTCCACGTCCGCGAGCCGTGCCCGTGGTCGGCCAAGGGCCTCGCCATGCGCCAGCTGATCGAGGCCGTCAAGGGCATGCAGGTCGACCACATGGACGGGATCAAGGTGTTCGAGCCCGAGGGATGGGTGCAGGTGCTGCCCGACCCGGACGAGCCCGTCTTCCACGTCTACGCCGAGGGGGAGTCGTTGGAGGATTCCCGCCGCCTGGAGGAGAAGTACCGGGCGCTGCTCGACGGGTTCGTCTCCGCGATCGCCTGAGCCGGGCGGCCCAACCCTCAACCAGAGCTTGAGGAAAAAGCCGCGGCTGAGTAGACTTCCAGCTGGTCAGAAACGACGAACGGATGCTGCCAATGGACGTGCTGCCCGACTTCACCACGATCTCCGACGACGAGCTCAAGGCGCTGATCGAGCGCTACGTGCGCGAGGAGGAGGAGGTGTCGTACCGGCGCCGCCTCCTGCACGGCAAGATCGACATCCTCCGCGCCGAGCTGGTCGACCGCGTCAAGCGCCGCCAGGCGGGGACCGGGACGACGACGTCGCTGTCGGAGATCGACATCGACCGCCTGACGGAGATCCTCGCTCACCGCGGCCCGCCTCCGGGCCTCGACGACGAGCACGGCTCTCCGCCAGGAGGGTGAGGACGGGCCGGCCATGACCGCTGCCCGGTTCGGCGGGGGCAGGTAGGCATGTCCTACTGCCCCGAGTGCGGACACCACAACCGCGAGTCGGCGCGCTTCTGCGCCCGCTGCGGCGCGAGCCTGCTCGAGTCCGACGTGGGCGGAGAGCCCACGCAGGCCTTCGCGGCCTACGTCGAGGAGGAGGGCGCCGCCGACACGAGCGAGCTCGCCTCCGAGGGGGCCATGCTCGTGATCCGCCTTGGCGGCGGCCGCGCGGGCGAGCAGTTCCCGATCACGGCCGACCGGATGGCCATCGGCCGCGCGCCCAACGCCGATGTGTTCCTGGACGACATCACCGTCTCCCGCGACCACGCCGTGCTCGAGCGCCGCGACGACGGCCTGCATCTGTCCGACTCCAGCAGCCTGAACGGCACCTACGTGAACCGGCAGCGGATCGAGAGCGTCCGCCTGGCCGACGGCGACGAGGTGCAGATCGGAAAGTACCGGTTGACGTACATCGAACGGGGGCCGTGAGTGTCCGCCGAGGCGACCGAGGGACGCAGGGGCGGCTCCTCCCGGCTCACGATCGGGACGGTGTGCAAGTCGCTCCAGGAGGAGTTCCCCGACATCTCCATCTCGAAGATCCGGTTCCTGGAGGACCAGCGGCTGATCACGCCCCGGCGCACGCCCGGTGGGTACCGGCTCTACGGCGAGGAGGACGTCGACCAGCTGCGCGCGATCCTGCGCATGCAGCGGGACGAGTTCCTGCCGCTGCGCGTCATCCGCCAGGTGATCGCGCAGGGCCGCTCGGCGGCCGGCACCGGCCGCCGGCCCCGGCTGGTTGGCGGCCAGGACGACCGGCTGACGTTCGACCAGCTGCTCGCCGCGGCGGACGCCGACCCGGGCTTCGTGCGCGAGCTGGAGGAGTTCCAGCTCGTCGAGCGCCACGCCAGCGAGTCGGAGTCGCCGTACAGCCGCGCCGACGTCGAGATCGTGATCATCTGCCAGCGACTGGCCCGATACGGCGTCGCCGCCCGCCACCTGAAGGCGTTCCGGTCGGCGGTCGAGCGCGAGGCGGGCCTCCTCGAGCAGATCATGACCCCGGCGCTGCGCTCCCATAATCCCGAGCGGCGCGAGGCCGGGCTGCAGGAGCTGGAGGCGCTGGCCGAGCTGACGAGCCAGCTGGCGCACCTGCTCCTCGTGCGCGATCTGCGCGACCTGGCCCGTTAGAAGGCAGTTCCGCGCCCGGCCCGATCCCTCGCGGGAGCGGCAGCCTGGGCGTGGTCCGGCACCGGAAGGAGGGTAACCGTGGGAGAACCATGGGTTCCCCCACGGCTAACGATGTGCCGAATTGGCCGGGTCGATCAGGCCGTGCTCGCGCATCCAGCCGCGGAGCGGGACGTCGCGCTCGTCCGGGATCCAGTAGCCGAGCTGGCTCGCCGACGCGCCGAGCAGCTGGCGCTGGACCGGGTCGAGGCCCGGGTGGATGTCGGGTGAGTGCTCGTGCCGCGGCCGGATCCAGCGATAGGTGAAGCCGAGGAAGACGACCTTGCGCGTGATCGTGGACAGGTTGGGGCTGCGGCCGTGCCAGATCCGGCGGTCGAAGACGCACGCCGTCCCGGGGGCCGCCCGCACCTCGACGGCACCTTCCGGCTGCGCGAAGCCGAGCTCCGGCCGGTCGGGGCGGGGAAGGGTGTTGCGGCGATGGCTGCCCGGGATGACGAGCATGTTGCCCCGGCCGGGGCGGGAGACGTCGCTCAGGAAGAATCCGACCTTGATCGAGAGCCGCGGCCGCACCGGCCGGGTCTCGAGCTCGAGGTTCTGGCGGCCGCCGTCCTGGTGCCAGCGCCAGACGGGCTCGGGAGGCGCCCCGAGCGGCGGGTGCACGTCGACGTGGCTGTGGTAGACGTGGATGTTCCAGCCGAGCGCCGAGCAGACGAGCGGGAGCACGGCGGGCGCGACCAGGAGCTCAGCCAGGACCGGGTCGCGGTCGAGCACCTCGAGCGCGTGCACCGAGCCGTCGGAGCCGCGGCGGCCGGTGGCGGACTCCTCGGCGTGGATGCGGTCGACGGCCGCCTCGGCCCGCGCGGCGGTGGCGGCGTCGAGCGCGTCCGGGATCATGACGAAGCCGCGCCGCTCGAGGGCGTCGAGACGGCCGGCGAGGGTGGTCGGGCGCACCAGGGGAGTACGCCCGACCACCGCCGGGACGTCCTAGTGGCTGGCAACGGCCACGTTGGCCTCGAGCCACTCGGCGTAGGTCGGCCCGGCCAGGATGGCGTCCGGCCCGGGGAGGAGGGCGCCGGAGGTCGCCACCGCGCTGTACGGGTCGTTCGGGTCGCTCCCGACCTCGATCCGCAGGTCGTCGCCGCGGCGGGCGACGAGCAGGCGGGCGGCCGCGGGGAGGCGCTCCTCCTGCGGCCCCGCGACCTCGCGCATGGTCGCCGCGGCGTCCGGCGTGAACTCGGAGTCCGGGGCGGTGACGAGGTCGGCGAGCGCCTCGGCCACCGTCCGCGCGGCCACGAGCTGGGTGCGCATGTCGGGGAGGGTGGCGACGTCGCCCCGGGTGGCCCACCCGACGAGCTCCTCCACGAACTCGTGGAACTGCGCCGCGCGCAGCGCCCGGCTCGGGATCGGTCCGGCCAGCGTGGCCTGCTCGTGGGCGACCTTCGCCTTGCCGTAGCCGCCTTCGAACTGGTCGGTGCCGATGATCGAGACGATCACCAGACGGCGGACGCCCGCCGCCGAGCCGACCTCGTGCAGGTTGCGGGCCGCGGTGGTGAAGAACCGCGTCGCCTCGGCCTCATCCGGGGTCGGCCAGGTGGCCGTGTCGACGATGGCGTCGGCGCCGGCGAGCGCACCGGCGAGGCCCTCCGCGGTGATCACGTCGACGCCCAGCGAACGGGCGATCGGGACGACGTCGTGGCCGCGCTCGGCGAGCACCTCTGCGACGTGGTGCCCGACCCGCCCGGTCGCTCCGACCACGGCGATCCTCATTCGTGTCTGCATGACTTGCTCCTTCGCGATGAACCGGCGTGTCACACCGGCCCCGTTGGCGGTGTCATGGGTATGACACGCCGCAAGGAAAGGATGTGACCGATGGGTGAACAGGAGTGGCTGGCAGAGCGTTTCGAGTCCGAGCGGCCGCATCTACGGGCCGTCGCCTACCGGATGCTGGGGTCGCTGAGCGAGGCCGAGGACGCGGTGCAGGAGGCGTGGCTGCGGCTCAGCCGCTCCGACGCCGACGAGATCGACAACCTGGGCGGCTGGCTCACGACGGTCGTCGCGCGGATCAGCCTGAACACGCTGCGCGCCCGCCGGGCACGGCCGGAGTCGCCGATGACCCCGCGCGTCCCCGATCCCGTCGTCGCCCCCGAGAGCGGCGCCGACCCCGAGCACGAAGCCCTCATCGCCGACTCCGTCGGCCTCGCGCTGCTGGTCGTGCTCGAGCAGCTGGACCCGGCGGAGCGGCTCGCGTTCGTGCTCCACGACATGTTCGCCGTCCCGTTCGACGAGATCGGCGAGATGGTCGGCCGCTCGCCCGCGGCAGCGCGCCAGCTCGCGAGCCGTGC
>JBKPMQ010000176.1:0-5235 GCA_046732235.1 Actinomycetota bacterium | reverse complement strand
GTGGTGACGCGCGTGGCGCCGGTGATGGTGCGTGCGGTGGTGGTGATGGGCATGCCGATGGCCGTGCCGGGTGGCGGCCGCGTGCCGATGGCCCTTCGGCGCCGGGTCGTGCGCGGCCGGCGTCGCGTTGCTCGCCGGGCGAGGGGTAGGCAGAGCGGCCGCGGGGGGAGGCACGTTCGCAACGGCGACGCGCACGTGTGACCGATGCACGGGCTCCGAATGGCCGGCCGGCGCCGCGAAGATGCCTACGTCCGCACCGATCATGCTCCCGAAGTCCGGGACGGAGAGCGCATTCGGCGCCGTCAGCGCGATCGCGCCCAGGACGGTGTACACCGCCAGCATGGCGGCGCCCAGCCCGACCGACGAGACCATCCCGCGCGACCGGGTGACCATCCAAGACCCTGCGGGTTCCGTGCTTGCGAAGCTCATCCTCAAAGACCCCCAGGAGGTATACGGGTGTTCGGAGGCTGGACCGATGCCCCAAACGGGGGAAGTTGCCCCGGCGGCTCAGACGGCCTCGTCGGCGATGCGGGCCCCGCCGATGACCCACCGGCGGCCGCGCCAGCGCGCGAATCCGATGCCCGAGCGGATCCAGATGAAGGCGGAGATGCCGATCCAGATCCCGGCCAGGCCCCACCCGAACGCGGCCGTTGCCAGGGTGAGCGGCAGGTAGCCGAGGACCGCCGCCGCGGCCGTCACGTTCCGCATGAAGCGCAGGTCGCCGGCGCCGAGGAGGATGCCGTCCAGCGCGAACACCCACCCGTTGAACGGCATCATCAGCACCAGGAACGGCCACAGGACGTGCGCCTTGTCGATCACCCCCGGGTCGGAGCTGAACGCCCGCGGGACGACGGCATACCCGGCCGCGAGGACGACCGCAAAGCCGATCCCGAGCCACGCGCCGGCCCAGAGCAGCCGCCGGCCGAGCGCCAGGGCCGCCTCGACCTGCCCGGCCCCCAGCAGACGCCCGACCAGCGCCTGGGCGGCGATCGCGGTCGAGTCGAGGAAGAGCGCGCAGAACGTCCAGATCTGGGCGCCGATCTGGTGCGCCGCAAGCGTCGTGTCGCCGATCCGGGCCGCCACGGACGCCGCGACGGTGAACGCGACGAAGAACGAGGCCGTCCGCAGCGTCAGGTCGCGCGCCGCGGAGAACTGCACCCGGATCCGCGCGAACGACGGCCGCAGCGGCGCCCCCCGCCGCGCCAGCAGGACGAGGAAGATGAGCCCGGAGACGGCCTGGGCGACCACGTTCGCGATCGCGGAGCCGCGGATCCCGAGGCCGGCGCCGAAGACCAGCGCCGCGGAGAGCGCAATGCTGGCGATGTTGGCGAGGCCGATCACGACGAGCGGCGTGCGGGTGTCCTGGAGCGCCCGCATCCAGCCCTGGGCGGCGGCGACGACGAGGACGAACGGCGCGCCGAGCGCGGCGATCCGGATCCAGCGAACGGCCTGGACGGACGCGGCCGTCTCGCCGCCCGCCATGGCGTGCATCGCCGGCACGGCCACGATCTCGTTCCCGATCACGAGCACCGCGCCGAGGCCGAGGGCGAGCCAGGTCGCCTGCACGCCCACGTCGAGCGCCTCGTCGACACGGCCGGCACCGTAGAGCCGCGCCGCCCGCGCCGTCGTCCCGTACTCGAGGAAGGTGCAGAAGCCGAAGATCTCGGAGAGGAGCAGCCCCGCCAACGCGAGGCCGGCCAGCGGCACCGTCCCCAGGTGGCCGATGATCGCCGTGTCGCCGAGCACGTAGAGCGGCTCCGCGATGAGCGCTCCGAGGGCCGGAATCGCGAGCCACAGGATCTCGCGGTCGGTCGGCATCCCCGGCGGGCGGCTCATGCCGAATAGTCTTGCGGGCGGGCCGGCCCACGGCGGAGGTACCATCCCCGGTCATGACGACCGCCGCCCGCACCGCGCTCCGCGATCTGATCGCCGCCCGCGGGTGCGCCCTCTTCGACGGCGCCATGGGCACGATGCTGCAGGGCGCGGGGCTCGAGGCGGGCGAATCGGGGGAGCGCTGGAACCTCGAGCGGGCCGAGGCCGTCGCCGAGATCCACCGCGGCTACGCAGCGGCCGGCTCGGTGCTCGTCACGACGAACACCTTCGGCGCCACGGCGCCGCGGCTGTCGGCGTCCGGCCTCGGCGATCGCGTGGCCGAGGTGAACGCCGCCGGTGTCCGGATCGCCCGCTCCGTGGCCGACGAGTTCGGCGTGCTCGTCGCCGGTGACGTCGGGCCGACGGGCGAGCTGATCGAGCCGCTCGGGACGCTCTCGGCGGCCGAGGCGCAGGCCCTCTTCGCCGAGCAGATCGACGCGCTCGCCGGCGCCGGGGCCGACCTGATCCTGGGCGAGACGCTGAGCGACCTGGCGGAGGCCGAGGCCGTCGTCCGGGCCGCGCAGGAGGCGGCGCCGGATCTCGAGGTCGCGGTCACGCTGAGCTTCGACACGAACCGGCACACGATGATGGGCGTCTCGCCGGCGCAGGCTGTCGCGCGACTGGGCGAGCTCGGCGTCGCCGCCGTCGGCGCGAACTGCGGCCGCGGGCTCGAGGACATGGAGGCGGTGATGGTCGAGATGGTGGCCCACCGCCCCGACGGGCTCCTCCTCATCGCGCAGTCCAACGCCGGCCTGCCGGTCATCCGCGGCGACGAGTTCCACTACGACACGTCGCCGGACGAGATGGCCAACTACGCCGTCCGCATGCGCGAGCTCGGCGTCGAGCTGGTGGGCGGCTGCTGCGGCTCGACGCCGGCCCACATGGCCGCGATGGCCTCGGCTCTCAGCCGCTGACTGCATAAAAGGGGTCTGACCCCGTTTATTCAGGCGATCGGCGTCGGGGGTGGGTCGCCGCGCAGCACCGCGACCGCGTTCTCGGCCGCAAGCATGCCCATCGCGGTGCGGGTCTCGATCGTCGCGGAGCCCAGGTGCGGGATGAGCACCACGTTCTCGAGCCCGCGCAGCCCGGGATCGATTTCGGGCTCGCGTTCGAACACGTCCAGGCCCGCGCCGGCGATCGTGCCGTCGCGGAGCGCCGCGGCCAGCGCGGCCTCGTCGACGACCGGGCCGCGGGAGGTGTTCACCAGGTGCGCGGTCGGCTTCATGAGCGCCAGCCGGCGGGCGTCGATCAGGTGCCGGGTGAGCTCGGAGAGCGGCGTGTGGATCGACACGACGTCCGCCGTCGCCAGCAGCTCTTCCAGCTCGAGCATGGATGCGTCGAGCTCGGACTCGAGGGCCGCTGCGGCGCGCCGCCGGCCCGTGTAGGCGATCCGCATCCCGAAGGCGCGCGCCCGGCGCGCGGTGGCCGCGCCGATCTGGCCCAGTCCGACGATCCCGAGCGTCTTGCCCTGGAGCCCGGTCCCGAGCATGAAGAACATGCTCCACGACCACGTCCCGCCCTTCCGGACCATCCGCTCCGCCTCGCCCAGCCGCCGGGTCGACATGAGAATCAGCGCCATGGCGATGTCCGCCGTCGCGTCGACCAGCACGCCCGGCGTGTTCGTCGCCGCCACGCCGCGCCGGGCGCAGGCGGGGATGTCGATGTTGTCGTAGCCGACGGCGACGTTCGCCACCACGCGCAACCCCGGGCCGGCCGCGTCGAGGAACGCGTCGTCGACCCGGTCGTGGAGCAGCGTCACGACCGCGTCCGCACCCGTCACGGCCGCGTGCAGCTCATCCTGCGTCATCGGCCGGTCGTGCGGCGAGAGCCACACGTCGCCGGCCCCGTGCAGCAGCTCGAGCGCGGGCTCCGGAATCCGGCGCGTGACGACGATCCGCGCCGCCTCGGGAGCCGTCATACGGCGACGGCCTCGAGCATCCCGCCCATGGCGGCCAGCGCCTCGGCGATGTTTTCGAGCGAGTTGGCGTACGACAGGCGCAGGTAGCCCTCGCCGTACGACCCGAATGCGGTCCCCGAGAGCACCGCGACCCCGGCCTCCTCGAGCAGGCGGTCGGCGACCGTGCGCGCCTCCATGCCCGTGCCGGTGATGTTGGGGAAGGCGTAGAAGGCACCCTGGGGCATGACGCAGGAGACGCCCGGCAGCGCGTTCAGGCCGTCCACGACGGCCGCGCGGCGGCGCTCGAACTCGGCCAGCATCGCGTCCACCTCGCCGCGCGGTCCCGTCAGGGCGGCGACCCCGGCGAGCTGCACCGCGGGCGGCGTGCACGACACCGAGTTGATCAGGAGCCGGGTCACCGGCTCGACCAGCCCGGCCGGGAGGGCCGCATAGCCGAGGCGCCAGCCCGTCATGGCGAACGTCTTCGAGAAGCCGTCGACGAGGATGGTGCGGTCGAGCAGGCCGTGGTGGGTGGCGACCGTGTCGTGCTGGGCGCCGTAGAGCATCTCCGAGTAGACCTCGTCGGAGAGCACGTAGCAGTCGTGGCCCGCCAGCACCTCCGCGACCTCCGCGGTGAGGGCCGGCGGGACGATCCCGCCCGTCGGGTTTGCGGGCGAGTTCAGGATCACGAGCCGCGTGCGCGGGCTCAGCCGCTCGGCCAGGTCGTCCGCGGTGAACGCGAACCCGCGCTCCTCGACCAGCGGCAGCGGCACGGGCGTCGCGCCGGCGAAGCGGATGACCGACTCGTAGATCGGGAAGCCGGGGTTCGGGTAGATGACCTCGTCGCCGGGCTGGCACGTGGCGAGCACGCCGAAGAAGAGGAACGGCTTCGCCCCGGGCGCGACCAGGACGCGGCCCGGGTCGACGGTGATGCCGCGGTGGGCCGAGAGGTGCGCGGCGCACGCCTCGCGCAGCTCGGGCAGGCCCGGCGCCGGGCAGTAGTGGGTGTGGCCCTCGCGGAGCGCGCGCACGCCGGCCTCGACGACGTGAGGAGGCGTGTCGAAGTCCGGCTCGCCGATCTCGAGGTGGATGATGTTCTTGCCCTGGGCCTCCAGCGCCCTCGCGCGTGCGAGGACCTCGAAGGCCCGCTCGGTTCCCAGCCGCTCGTAATGCCCCGCGAGTCGCATGCTCCCTCCGTTCCTAGTCGCCGAGCTCCGCGCGACGGCGGGTGACGTAGGCGTCGAGCTCGGCCCGGATCCCGTCGTCGAGGGGCGGCTGCTCGTACTCCTCGAGCGTCTTGCGCCAGAGCTCGCCGGCCCGTTCGGTCGCGTCGCGCGCGCCGAGCCGGTTCCAGCGCTCGAAGTTCTCGGTGGAGGACAGGAGCGGCCGGTAGAAGCAGTCCCGGAACCGCTCGAGCGTATGGGCCGCGCCGAGGAAATGCCCGCCCGCGCCCACCTCGGTGTGGG
>JBKPMQ010000175.1:0-2360 GCA_046732235.1 Actinomycetota bacterium | reverse complement strand
ACGTCGAGGCGTTCCGGGCGGAGCTGGCAGAAACGGGCACCGTGTGCGCGACGTTCGACGACCCCGGCTATCCGGCGGCCCTGCGCGACCTCCACGATCCGCCGCTCGCCGTCTTCCTGCGCGGCGCCCTGGCGGAGGCTGCGATGCCCCCGCCGCGCGGCGTCGTGGCCATCGTCGGCGCCCGCAGACCGACCGACGCCGGCCTGCGCATCGCCCGCCGCATGGGCGCATTCGCGGCCGCGGGAGGGGTGACGGTCGTGAGCGGCATGGCGCTCGGGATCGACGCCGCGGCCCATGGCGGCGCCCTCGACGCCGGCGGGCCGACGATCGCCGTGCTGGGCTGCGGGACCGACATCGCCTACCCGCGCAGGCACCGGGGCCTGTACGAGCGCATCCTTGCGTGCGGGCTGGTCGTCTCGGAGTACCCGCCGGGGACGGCGCCCGCGCCGTGGCGCTTCCCGGCGCGGAACCGCCTGATCGCGGCACTCGCCGCCACGCTGGTCGTCGTCGAGGCCAGGGGACGGAGCGGCGCGCTCATCACGGCCGACCACGCGCTCGATCTCGGACGAGACGTCGTCGCTGTCCCCGGTGCCGCGGGGTCGTCCGCCGCCGCCGGGACGAACGGGTTGATCAAGGCCGGCGCGGGGCTGGTCGAGGACGAGTCCGATCTCGCCGTCTGGCTCGGCATCGCCGCGCCCGAGGCGCATCCGGCGCCCGCCGACGCGGACGCCTGCGCCCTGCTCGACCGGCTGAGCGGCGGACCGGCCTTTCCCGACGAGGTCTCGGGGCCGGGCGGCGCGGGCCGGATCGCGGCGCTGCTCTCACGGCTCGAGGTCGAAGGCTGGGTTTCGCGCGACCCGGCAGGTCGGTATACGCTGGCTCGGGCATGGAGGCCGACCGCTTCGCCACCTTCGACTGCTACGGGACGCTGATCGACTGGAACGCGGGCATCCGCGGGACGCTGGCGAGGCTGTTCGGCGACGACGACGCCGACGCGCTGCTCGTGCGCTACCACGAGCTCGAGCCGGGAGTGGAGGCGGAGCGGTACCGGACGTACAGGGAGGTGCTCGACCTCGTGACCGCGATGATCGCGCGCGAGCGCGGGGGGGAGCTGGCGCCCGGCGACGTGCACGCGATGTCGGACTCGCTCCCGAGCTGGCCGGCGTTCCCCGAGGTGCCCGCCTCGCTTGCCGACGCCGACCGGCGCGGCTGGCGGCTCGTCATCCTCTCGAACTGCGACCGCGACCTGATCGCCTCGTCGGTGCCGAAGCTCGGCGTCGAGTTCGCCGACGTGATCGTCGCCGAGGATGTGGGCTCCTACAAGCCCGCGCCGGGCCACTGGCGCCGGTTCGACGAGCGTCACCCGGAGTCGCGTGGCCGCCACGTCCACGTCGGCGCGAGCCGCTTCCACGACATCGCCCCGGCGTCCGAGATGGCCCTCCCGTCGATCTGGATCAACCGGCTCGGCGAGCCGAGCGACCCGCGGGCGACGGTCGAGCTGACCGACCTCTCCGGGCTCCCGGATGCCCTGGACGGTCTGCTTCCGGCCTGACCACCGGTAGAATGCGCCCCCGCACAGGGGTGTAGCTCAGCTGGTAGAGCGGCGGTCTCCAAAACCGTAGGTCGCGGGTTCGAATCCTGCCACCCCTGCTGGACGACCACGCTATTTGAGCTCTGAAACGGGTCGGAGTTGGCGCATCAGTCGGCTGAGCAGGGCGCGCGTTTCCTGCCTGGTGCCGAATCGGTGCAGGGTGGCGACGTACGCGACACCGTTTTCGTGCCACAGGAATCGGGTGTGGTTGGGGAAGTAGAGGTAGTCGTCGGCGGAGCTGAGGCCGTAGGAGCTGGCGTCTTTGAGGAGGCCGCGGTGCCCGCCGAGGGTCGCCGGGATTGCGCCCGCGGGGATTTGTGACCGCTCTTGGCGGCGCCGGAAGACCTCGAAGTGGAGGAAGCAGCAGGGACGGTTGCGCCAGAGGTGCTTCCGCCAGTCGGGGCCGCTGTCGGGCTCCCAGGGAGCGCCGTAGCCGATGTTCACGCCTCCGATCGTGCGCTTGCGGTAGCGCGGGTCTGAGTGCGACCGCCACACGACGTTCGGCCCAGGCAGGAGCTGCGCGGAGATCCTCGGGGGTCGGTCGTTTGGCGGCCAGCCGATTGACGGCCGCGGCAGACGCGCGGGGCACAGGATCGGCATGCGCGACCGGGCCTGAGCACGCCGGCATTGGCGGAGGACAGGGCCGGGCGCCGGCAGCAGCCGGACGGCAGTGAGCGCCCTCGCCGGTGGCGGGTCGGAGGCCGGCGTGAGTGGTCGCGACCGGCGTGCAACCGAGAGGCTTGCCAGGAGCCCGTTGACGCGCCGGATC
>JBKPMQ010000174.1:0-5101 GCA_046732235.1 Actinomycetota bacterium | reverse complement strand
GGGCGGCGGAGCTGGTGGAGCCGTGACCCGCCACGCCTACCGGTTCTTCGCCGACTCGGTCTCGGGAGGCGTCGCCGTCCTCGGCCCGCGCGACCGCCGCCACCGCGAGCAGGGGTTTCGCATGCGCGTCGGCGATACTTGCGAGGTCGCCGCCGGCGGGCGTGCCTATCACGCCCGGGTCGTCCCCGGCGGCCTCGAGCTGATGGACGAGATTGAGACCGTGACCGCACCGCCCGTGACCGTCTGGCTGGCCCAGCCCGGCGGCCGCTCGGACGAGGCGGTCGAGCGCCTGACCGAGCTCGGCGTGGCCCGCATCGGGGCGATGCGCTGCCGGATGCTGAAGGGCGAGTTCACGGACTCCCGGCTCGACCGGTGGCGCCGGGTCGCGGCCGCCGCAGCGAAGCAGTCCAAGCAGGCGCGGGTGCCCGAGATCCTGCCGGTGGCCGACTACGCCGACGTGCTCTCGCCGGAGGCGGTCGTCCTCAGCCACACCGGGGCGTCCGGCGGCCTGGCCGACCGCATCGTCGGCCGCCGCGGCGCGACCCTCCTGATCGGGCCCGAGCCGGGCTTCTCGGAGGACGAGCTCGAGCTGGCCCGCTCCCGCGGCGTCGCGGTGGCCACGTTCGGGCCGGTCGTCCTGCGCACCGAGACGGCGGCGATCGTGGCGGCCGCCCTCGCACTGCGCGAGATGGGGTTCCTGGGATGACGTCGTTCGCCGTCGAGTTCCTGGGCTGCAAGGTCTCGCTCGCCGACGCGCAGTCGGTGCGCGAGCGGCTGGCGGAGGACGGCCACGCCGAGGTCGCCGCTGCGGACGCGCGGGTTCGGGTCGTGAACACGTGCTGCGTGACCGCCGAGGCGGTGACGAAGTCGCGCAAGGCCGTGCGCCGCGCCGCCCGCACGGCCGATCGCGTGCTCGTGACAGGCTGCGCCGCCAACCTGCGCGGGGCCGGCCTGAACGTCGCGCCGAACGTCACGGTGCTCCCGGTCAGAGCCGAGCGGCTGGCGGAGACCGCCGCCGGCCTCGTCGGCGACCTCGGCTGCACGGGCGGTTCGGCGCCGCCGTTCGCGCGCACGCGCGCGTACGTGAAGGTCCAGGACGGCTGCTCGTTCGCCTGCACGTACTGCGTCATCCCGCAGGTGCGCGGCGCGAGCCGCAGCCGCGCGGCCGCCGCGGTGCTGGCCGAGGCGGGGCGGCGCGCCGCCCAGGGCCATCGGGAGGTCGTCCTGACCGGCATCAACCTGGGCTGCTTCCGCGACCGGGGCGCCGGGATGCGGCTGGCCGATCTGCTCGTCGCCGTCGCCGAGGTGCCGGGGATCGAGCGGGTGCGGCTCTCCTCGATCGAGGTGAACCACCTGACCGACGCGCTCTTGGACGCGCTCTCGCACCCCCGCGTGGCCGCGCACCTGCACGTGCCGATGCAGTCGGGCGACGACGTGGTGCTGCGGTCGATGCGGCGCCACTACTCGGCGGGGGCGTTCCTTGCCCGGATGCGGCGCGCGCGCGACCGCGTCCCCGGCGTCAACCTGACGACCGACGCCATCGTCGGCCATCCCGCCGAGACCGAGGCCGCGTTCGCCGCGACGCTCGAGACCGTCGAGGAGGCAGGATTCACGAAGGTGCACGTCTTTCCGTACTCCCCCCGCCCCGGCACCACCGACGGCGATCGCCCCGGCGTCGAGCCCGACGCCAAGCGGCGCCGCTGCGCCCGGCTGCGGGAGCTCTCCGACGCCCGCGGCGCCGCCCACCGCGCGGCCAAACGCGGCCGGCGCGAACGCATCCTGGTCGAGACCGGCGACGGCCGCGGCCACGCGGACGACATGACGGCGTTCGTCGTTCCCGGCGCGCCGGCCGGAGCGATGGTGGACGTCGTCGCGGCCGGCGTCGAGGGCGATGCGGTCGTGGGGGTGCCGGCGTGATCGAGCGCGTCCAGTCCGAGCTGCAGGCGGCGATGCGCGGCGGCGACCGCGGCCGCGTCGACGCGCTGCGGCTCATGCTCTCGGCGCTCCAGAAGGCGGCGAAGGACAGGCCCGCGGGCGAGTTCGCCGACGCCGACGCCGAGGCGGTGCTGCGGCGCGAGCGCAAACAGCGGCTCGAGGCCGCCGAGGTCTACCGCAAGGCCGGCCACGCCGACCGGGCCGCCCGCGAGGAGGCCGACGTGCCGGTGATCGACGAGTTTCTGCCCCAGGCGATGACCGACGAGGAGCTCGCGGCACTCGTCGACGCGGCCATCGCCGAGACCGGCGCGACGTCGATGAAGGAGATGGGCCGGGTGATGGGTCTCGTCACCCAGCGCGGCGGCGGGCGGGTCGACGGCCGCGGGGCGTCGGTGCTCGTGCGCGCGCGGCTCGGGGCATAACCGCCTCTACACTTTCGCGGATGGCACGAGTGCAGATGTCCGTCGGGAACGAGCTCGCCACCGAGCTCGGGAACGACCGGGACGCGATGCTGAAGGCGCTGACCGAGCGCGCCGGCGTGAACGCCTACCTGCGCGGCAACGAGCTCACCCTCGACGCCGACGACGGCGACGCCGTCGAGCGGGCCCGCTCCGTCGTGGAGGAGCTCGCCCAGCTGGTCGCGGAGGGCGTGAGCGTCGGCCCGCAGACGGTCGATGCGGTCGCCGGCGTCCTGACCGCGGACGGCCGCGCCGTCGACGTCCTCCACGACGTCGTCTGGATGCACCGCGGCAACAAGGTCACCCCCAAGACCATCGTCCAGAAGCGCTACGTCGACGCGATCCGCTCCAACACGGTCACGTTCGGGATCGGCCCGGCCGGCACCGGCAAGACGTACCTCGCGATCGCGCTCGCCGTGGCCGCGCTCCAGGAGCGCGAGGTGGCCCGCATCATCTTGACGCGGCCCGCCGTCGAGGCCGGCGAGCGGCTCGGCTTCCTGCCAGGCGACCTGCTGGCCAAGGTCGATCCCTACCTGCGCCCGCTCTTCGACGCGCTCCACGACATGCTCGACGCGGAGCGGCTCGCGTCCTATATGGACAAGGGCATGGTCGAGGTGGCGCCGCTCGCGTTCATGCGCGGGCGGACGCTGAACGACTCGTTCATCATCCTCGACGAGGCCCAGAACACGAGCCCCGAGCAGATGCAGATGTTCCTGACCCGGCTCGGCTTCGGCTCCAGGGTGGTCGTCACCGGTGACATCACCCAGATCGACCTGCCCCGCGAGCACCGCTCGGGCCTGGTCAACGTGATGGGGGTCCTCGACGGCGTCCCCGACATCGCGTTCGTCCGCTTCTCCGACGCCGACGTGGTCCGGCACAAGCTGGTGCAGCGGATCGTGAGCGCATACCGCGAGCACACCGAGAGGTCGCGGGAGTGACCGTGGCCGTCGAGGTGCGGAACCGGGCCCGGATCCCCCTCGACGGGCCGGCGGCGGCGGCCGTGCTGGCGGCCGCGCTCGCGGTCGAGGGCGTGACCGAGGGCGAGGTTGGCCTGACGGTGGTCGGGCGGTCGGAGATGGCCCGGCTGAATGCCGACCACCGCGGCAAGCCCGACCCCACCGACGTGCTCTCGTTCCCGCTCGACATGCGCGATCCGCTGCCCGGCGGCGTGCCCCGCCAGCTCGGCGACATCGTCATCTGCCCCGCGGTGGCCGCCGCCGAGGGCACCCCGGTCGAGCATCTGCTCGTCCACGGCGCATTGCATCTCCTGGGATACGACCACGAGGCCGATGAAGGAGAGATGCTTGCCCGCCAGGAGCAGATCGTCCAGGAGCTCGAGGCCCGTGCCGCCCGTCCTGCGTAGCCCCGAGGGCACGAAGCGCGCCGCCCGCCGGGCCGCGCCGTTCAGCGCCGCGCGGCGCGAGGCGAGCGGCCTCGTGAACAGCTTCAACTACGCCTTCGAGGGCATCATCTACGTCGTCCGCACGCAGCGGAACATGCGCGTCCACTTCCTCGTCGCGCTGGCGGTGCTGCCGCTCGGCGTGGTGCTCGGGGTGAGCCGGATCGAGATGCTCGCGCTGATCCTGGCGGTGGCCTTCGTGATCCTCATGGAGATGGCGAACACGGCCCTCGAGATGACGATCGACGTCGCCACGCCCGCGTTCGACCCCCGCGCCCGCGCGGCCAAGGACATCGCGGCCGGCATGGTGCTCGTCTCAGCGGTGACGGCGCTCTTCGTCGGCTACCTCGTGTTTGCGCCCCGCCTGCAGGACCCGAGCCAGCGCGCGATCGACACGGTGCGGCGCTCACCCGTGCACCTGACGGTGATCGCGCTCGCGGTCGTGATCCTGCTCGTGATCGCGATCAAGGCCTACTTCGGGACGGGATCGCCGCTCCGGGGCGGCCTCCCGTCCGGTCACGCCGCCGTCGCCTTCGGCGGCTGGGCGGCGATCACGCTCGTCACCCATGCGTACCAGAACCAGGTGCTGGTGTCGACGCTCGCGTTCGTGATGGCGTCGCTGGTCGCCCAGACCCGGGTGGAGGCGGGCGTCCACTCGACCCTGGAGGTGGTCTACGGCGGCGTGCTGGGTGCCCTTGTCACGACAGCCATCTTCCAGGCTCTCACCTGACGCCCGACAATCGGGGTCTGACCCCAAACGCCCGGTCGGCGTGGATCGTTGCGATGTTGTGACGCCTCGCGTGCTGACAGGTGACGAGAGCGGCGCGTAGCGTGGGAGCATGGCCGACCCCGCCTGCAGCGACCACGTCATCGCCGACCGCTACCTGACCAGCCCGTCCGCGCTCGCCTCGCGCCCGTTCGGCCCGGTCGATGCGCTCGACACCCGCTCGGGCCGCGGAGCACAAGTGCGGATCGTGCTCGTCGACGGCCGCTGGGAGGAGGCGGCGCTCGCCGACGCCGTCGCCCGATGGTGCGGCATCGGCTGCAGCGAGGTCTGCGGCGTGCTCGACTTCGGCCGCCACGGCGAGCGCTGGTTCCTGGTCCTCCCGCCGAGCCTCGGCCTTCCGGTCGAACGCTGGCGGATGCTGCGCCGCCCCGCGGCCGGCGACGCCGCCCGGCTCGCGCTCGCGTTCGGGCGGCTGGTCGAGCGCGTCGCCGCTGCCGGCTTCTCGCCCGATCTGGCGGTGCTCGCCGACGTCGCCGTCGGCCCGGGGCCGACCCCGTTCCTGGAACGGCCGCTGCTCCAGCC
>JBKPMQ010000173.1:0-9586 GCA_046732235.1 Actinomycetota bacterium | reverse complement strand
AGCGGCTGTTCATCAGCCCCGAGACCGTGCGCACGCACGTCCGAAACGCGATGACGAAGCTGGAAGCCGACACCCGCACTCAGGCGGTGGCGCTCGCGCTCCGCTATGAGTTCATCGACTGAGCGCCTCGTCACGGCGGGCGTCGCCGCCGCGGCGGCGGCCGTGGTGGTGGCTCTTGTCGTGCTCACGTCGTCGGACTGGCTGCACGGCGCGCTCATGCTCGGAGCCGTGGCGGTTGCGTGGTTCGCGATCGACCGCGCGCTGCGCACGACGGACGCGCTGGCCGAGCAGAGCCGCGAGCAGCGCGAGCTCTTCGACAGGATGCTGCACACGCTCGACGACGAACGGGCGGCGCTTGCGATGCGCCTGCACGACGGCCCCCAGCAGACGATGACCGCCGTGCGGCTGATGTGCGACGTGATCGGCGACGCGATCACGAACGGCGACGTCGACCGGGCCAACGAGGTGCTCGCCCGGCTCGAGGAGGTGGCCTCGGACGCCGCCGACGACCTGCGCCGCACCGTGGCCCGGCTGCACCCCGTCGTCATGGAGCAGCAGGGCTTGATCCAGGCGCTCGGGTCGCTGGCCGAGACTGTGCACGAGGAGTACGGCGTCGACGCGAGCTTCTCCCGGCCGGCCGCCGGGTGGGAGGGCGACGTCGAGCGCGACACCGCCATCTTCCAGATCGCCCGCGAGGCGGCGATCAACGCGGCCCGGCACGGGCGGCCGCCGGTCTCGATCAGCCTCGAGCACGACGAGGGCCGCATCTCGCTGGCGGTCGAGGACGCCGGGGGCACCCTGCCGGCGACGCCCGGCGGCGGCATCGGCATCCGGATGATGCAGGAGCGGGCGACCCAGATCGGCGCCGCCATCACCCTCGACCGGAGCCCCGGCAAATGGTCGGCCGTGCGCCTGGAGCTCCCGGCGGCGGGCGCATCGGCGCAGTGAAGATCGGGCTCCTCGGCCACACCGTGATCGACACGGTCGTGGGCGCCGACGGCGGCGAGAGCCATCGGCTCGGCGGCACGCCCCTCTACGCGCGCCGCGCTGCCGAGGCTCTCGGCGCGGAGTGCGTCGTCGTCACCCGGGGGGCCGATCCCGGGAACGCCGTCGTCATCCCCGGCGGCCCCGCCTACGACTCGCGCCTCGACCACCGGGACGGCACCCGCCAGGTGCTGGCCCGGTTCGGCCTGCCCTTCTCGCCGGTGGACGTGGCGGAGTACGTGCTGCCGGCGGTGGCCGGATGCGAGTGGCTCCATCTGGGCTCGCAGGGCGCCTCAGACTTTCCGCAGGAGACGATCGCGGCGCTCGCCGCCGCCGGGCACCGGCTATGCCTGGACGGGCAGGGGCCGGCCCGCGGCGCGGAGCCGGGCCCGGTGCGCCTGCGCCCGTTCCCACCCGAGTCGATCGCCGGCGTCGCGATCCTCAAGCTGAACCAGCGCGAGGCTGCCGCGGCCGCCGGCCGGCGTCTCGATCTGGAGGCGCTGCTCGGTCTGGGCGCGCCGGAGGTGTGCGTCACGATGGGCGCCGACGGCGTCATCACGGCCACGTCCGAAGGCCTGGTGCGCGTCCAGGGGACGGGCGCCGGGACATATCGCGACCCGACGGGCGCAGGCGACAGCTTCGCGGCCGCCTACGTGCTCGCGCGGGCGCGGGGGGTGCCGCCTGCGGAGGCTGCCGCCGAGGCGGAGACCGCAACCGATCGGCTCTACCTGCGCTGATCGCCCCGATGCACACAAATTGACCCCAGGAGGGTACTCTTCGGCGGGATGGAGGCCAACGGCATCCGGATCCTGATCGCCGAGGACAACGCCCTCCTGCGGGGGGTGTTGCGCGACGCGCTCGAGGAGGCCGGGATGACCGTGGTCGGCGAGGCCTCGGACGGCGCGGAGGCGGTCTCCGTCGCCGAGCGGATGCTGCCCGACGTCGTCGTGATGGACATGCGGATGCCGAACGTCGACGGGATCGAGGCGACCGAGCAGATCGCCGCCGCCGAGTGGGCGATGCCGGTCGTCGTGCTCTCGGCCTACGACGAGCCGCAGATGATCGACGCCGCCCTGAACGCGGGCGCCGCCAACTGCCTCAAGAAGGGCGTCGGGCTGGACGAGCTGATCGACGCCATCCGCTCGGCCACCGTCGCCTGAGCGCATGAATAAAAGGGGTCTGACCCCGTTTATTCACTCGGTCGAGATGAAGACGCTCTTCAGCTCGGTGTTGTGGGCGAGCGCCTCCATGCCGAGCTCCTTGCCGATGCCGGACTGCTTGTAGCCGCCGAACGGCGTCTGGGGGAAGACGGAGGAGTTCGTGTTCACGCCGAGCACCCCCGTCCGCAGCGCCCGGGCGACGCGCAGCTGACGGGCCCCGTCGCGCGTCCAGAGCGATCCGGAGAGCCCGTACGGCGTGTCGTTCGCGATCCGGACGGCGTCCGCCTCGTCGCGGAACGTGATCACCGAGACCACCGGGCCGAAGATCTCCTCCCGCGCCACCGTCATCTCGTTGCGGACGCCGGCGAGCACGGTCGGGCGATAGAAGAACCCGGCGGAGAGGTCGCCGTCGGGGCGCTCGCCCCCGACCACGATCCGGGCGCCCTCGTCGAGGCCGATCGCCACGTAGCGCTCGACCGTCTCCCGCTGGCCGGACGAGATGAGCGGCCCGACCTCGGTCTCGGGGCTCTCCGGCATCCCGACGCGGAGGTTGCGCGCGGTCTCGGAGTAGCGCTCGACCACCTCGTCGGCGACCGACTCCTGCACGATCAGGCGCGAGCGGGCGCAGCAGTCCTGGCCGCAGTTCTCGTACACGCCGTAGGGCGCCAGCCGGCCGACCTTCTCGAGATCGGCGTCCTCGAACACCACGCAGGCCGACTTCCCGCCCAGCTCGAGCGTCACCCGCTTGATGCCGGAAGCCGCGCGGCGGGCGATGCCGGCGCCGACCTCGGTCGACCCGGTGAACCCGATCTTGCCCACCCCCGGGTGCTCGACGAGCGCGTTCCCGACGGTGCCGCCCGGGCCAGGGACGACGTTCAGGGCGCCCGCCGGGAAGCCCGCCTCGATCGCGAGCTCGGCGTAGCGGAGCACCGAGAGCGGCGTCAGGGACGCCGGCTTCAGCACGACGGTGTTCCCGGCCGCGAGCGCCGGGGCGATCTTCCAGTTGGCGATGTTGAGCGGGAAGTTCCAGGGCGTGATCAACCCGACCACGCCGATCGGCTCCCGGAACGTCATGGCGACGCCGTTGCGCTCGACGGGCACGGTGTGGCCGAAGAACTTGTCCACGGCGCCCGCGTAGTACCGGATGACGTCGACGATCATCCCGAGCTGGCCGCGGGCGTCGCCGATCGGCATGCCGACGTTGCGGCACTCGAGCAGCGCGAGCTCCTCGGCGTGCTCCTCGACGAGGGCCGCGAACCGGTGCAGGTGACGGCCGCGCGTGACCGGCGAGAGCGCGCTCCACCTCTCGTATGCGGCCGTCGCGGCGGAGACGGCCCGGTCGACGTCCTCGACGCCCGCCGAGGCGACGCTGGCGAGCCGCGCCCCCGTTGCCGGGTTGGTGACGTCGAACGTCTCCCCCTCGGCCGCGGCCACCCGGTCGCTTCCGATGACGAGGCCTTCGACCGTCGCGCTCACGCCGCCGCCAGCCGGTAGGTGGTCGCCTGCTCCACCAGCTCGCGGAAGAGCGGCGCGCCGCGCACCTCGTCCTCCTCGGGATGCCACAGCACGCCGATCACGAAACGGGCGGCGGGCAGCTCGATGCCCTCGACGGTGCCGTCCCCGGCCTGGGCGTTGGCCCGCAGGCCCTCGCCGAGGCGGTCGGGCGCCTGGTGGTGGCAGGAGTGGGTGCGCGTGCCGGCCCCGAGCACGTCGGCGAGCCGGGTGCCCGCCGTCACCTCGACGTCGTGGAAGGTGTACGTGCCCGGCGGGCCCTTGTGCGTCTCGCTCCCGAGGTGCTGGACGAGGTCGCCGCCCAGGGCGACGTTCAGAAGCTGCATGCCGCGGCAGATGCCGAGCACCGGCATGTCGCGGCGGAGCGCCTCGCGGATCAGCGCCAGCTCGGTCCGATCGCGGCCGTCGTGGAAGCCGATGCTCTCCGGATGCGGCTCCTGGCCGTACAGCGCCGGGTTGAGATCCGAGCCGCCGGTGAAGACGACGCCGTCGAGCAGGTCGAGCAGCTCGGTCGAGCCGTCGACAGGCGGGATCACGACCGGAAGGCCCCCCGCGGCCGAAACCGACCGGGAGTATCCGGCGGGCGCGAGCACGCTCTGGAACTCCGTCCACTGGCCGAACGTGACCGGCACGTCGTACGCGCTGATCCCGATCACCGGACGCTTGCGATCCATCCCGGATGGAGTATATGAATAGCCAATGCCGCTAACGCTGGACGAGCTGCGTGGCGACGTCGAGTCCGGCGCGGTGGACACGGTGCTCCTGGTGATGACCGACATGCAGGGCCGGCTGTCGGGCAAGCGCCTGCATGCGCCCTTCTTCGTCGACGAGGTGGCCGGGCACGGGGCCGAGGGCTGCAACTACCTGCTGGCCGTCGACGTGGAGATGAACACCGTCCAGGGCTTCGCCATGTCGTCGTGGGAAACCGGGTACGGCGACTTCGTGTTCCGGCCCGACCTGTCCACGCTGCGGCGGGTGCCGTGGCTCGAGCGGACGGCGCTCGTCGTCGCCGACCTCGAGTGGGAGGACGGGAGCCCGGTCGCGGCCTCGCCGCGCCAGATCCTGCGCCGGCAGCTTGCCCGCCTGGCCGAGCGCGGCTGGTACGCGAACGTCGGCTCCGAGCTCGAGTTCATGCTCTTCCGCGACAGCTACGAGCAGGCCCGGGCCAAGCGCTACCACGATCTCGCCACGGCCAACGCCTACAACGTGGACTACTCGATCCTGGGCACGACCATGGTCGAGGACGTGATCCGCCCGATCCGGCTTGGCATGGCCGGCGCGGGCATCCGGGTCGAGGACTCGAAGGGCGAGTGCAACTTCGGCCAGCACGAGGTGAACTTCCGCTACTCGGATGCGCTCTCGATGGCCGACAACCACTCGATCTACAAGAACGGGGCCAAGGAGATCGCCTACCTGCACGGCTGCGCGCTCTCGTTCATGGCCAAGTACGACGAGCGCGAGGGCAACTCGTGCCACATCCACATGAGCCTGTGGGACGACAACGGCAGCCTGTCGCCCGACGAGGACGGCCGCGGCCGCAGCCGCGTCTTCGACCACTTCGTCGCCGGGCAGTTGGCCGCGACGCGCGAGCTGGCCTACTTCTTCGCCCCCAACGTGAACTCGTACAAGCGGTACGCGTGGGGGTCGTTCGCGCCGACGACGCTCGTTTGGGGCGTCGACAACCGCACCTGCGGGTTCCGGGTCGTCGGACACGGCCCGAGCCTGCGGCTCGAGAGCCGCATCGCCGGCGCCGACGTGAACCCCTACCTCGCGTTCGCCGCAATGATCGCGGCCGGGCTGCACGGCATCGACGACGAGCTCCCGCTGGAGCCCGCATACCCAGGGAACGCCTACGACGCAGAGGGCAAGCCGCGCCTGCCGGGCAGCCTGCACGAGGCGATCGCGCTGCTGGAGGACTCGCAGATCGCGCGGGCGGCGTTCGGCGACGACGTCGTCGACCACTACCTGCACTACGCGCGCACGGAGCAGCGCTCGTTCGAGGCCGCGGTCACCGACTGGGAGCGGTTTCGCAGCTTCGAGCGGATGTAAGCCGGCCGCCCCCGGCTGCGGGCCGGGGGCGATCGTGGCTACGCCGACTTCTCGTGCGGGCGGCGCATGATCCGGCTGATGACCCGCTTACGCCGCTCGCGGCGACGTTGGTCGCGCAGGTTCCGCGCGGTCCGCATGAAGTACTCGTGCTCGCTCTCAGGACGAGAGCGCGAGGTCTGGCGCTCTGA
Organism: Actinomycetota bacterium; assembly: GCA_046732235.1. Taxonomy (GTDB): domain Bacteria; phylum Actinomycetota; class Thermoleophilia; order Gaiellales; family JAICJC01; genus JAICJC01. The sequence continues at coordinate 3,693 of JBKPMQ010000173.1, read as the reverse complement.
ATAGATCGGAAACATACTGGTCATACTCCTATTGTAGCGCGTGTGTATGACCATTCGTCACCGAATTCGTTCGCCTGTATACCCCTTTTGGTGAAGAATTGTTGAGATTTCGAGTAGCCGCGGTTCAGGCGATGGTGATCTCGTCCGAGAGATAGACGTCCTGGATGGCGTGGAGCAGCTCGATCCCCTCTGGCATGGGCCGCTGGAAGGCCTTGCGGCCGCTGATCATGCCCATGCCGCCGGCACGCTTGTTCACGACCGCGGTGAACACCGCGTCGTGCATGTCGCTCTCGCCGGACGCGCCGCCCGAGTTGATCAGCCCGGCGCGGCCCATGTAGCACCCGGCCACCTGGTAGCGGGTCATGTCGATCGGGTGGTCGGTCAGGAGCTCGGAGTAGACGCGCTTGTCGGTCTTGCCGAACTTGAGGTCGAGGAAGCCCGGCGCGGCGGTCTCGGGCGCCTTCTGCTTGATGATGTCGGCCTCGATCGTGACGCCCAGATGGTTGGCCTGCGTGGTCAGGTCGGCGGCCATGTGGTAGTCGGGCCCGCCGTCCTTGGGCGAGAACGCCGAGTTGCGCAGGTAGCACCAGAGCACGGTCGCCATGCCCAGCTCGTGCGCGGCGGCGAACGCGGCCGACACCTCCTGGATCTGGCGCTTCGACTCCGGGGAGCCGAAGTAGATCGTCGCGCCGACGGCGACGCAGCCCTGCTCCCGGGCCTGACGCACCGACCCGAACATGATCTGGTCGTACGCGTTCGGGTAGGACAGGAACTCGTTGTGGTTCAGCTTGAGCAGGAACGGGATCCGGTGCGCGTAGCGGCGGGCGGTGGCGCCGAGCGCGCCGAGCGTCGTGGCGACGGCGTTGCAGCCGCCCTCGATCGCGAGCTCGACGATGCGCGTCGGGTCGAAGTAGTCGGGGTTCTTGGCGAACGAGGCGCCGGCCGAGTGCTCGATGCCCTGGTCGACCGGGAGAATCGAGAGATAGCCCGTGCCGGCCAGGCGGCCGTTCGAGAACAGCGTCTGCATCGAGCGCAGCACCGGCGTCGGCCGGTCGGACAGGGCAACCACGCGGTCGACGAAGTCCGGGCCCGGCAGGTACAGGCGCTCGCTCGAGATGGTGCTGCAGGTGTGCCCGAGGAGCGATTCGGCGTCGTCGCCGAGGATCGACTCGATCTGGGCGATGTCCGATGCGGGTGCGATGGCCATGGGGCTCCTCTCTCCTCGCCCGTGCAGGCGGCTCGATGTAGGTCGTCGTCTACCCGTAGAGTATTAGTCGCCCGAGGGAACCTCGACGTGGCCGCCGAACTGCCTGCGCATCGCCGACAGCACGCGATTCGCGTAGGTGCCGTCGCCGCGGGAGCTGAACCGCTCGTAGACGGCCGCCGTGAGCACGTAGGCCGGGATGCCCTCCTCGATCGCGGCGATCGACGTCCACCGGCCCTCACCGGAGTCCGACACGCGGCCGGAGTACTCCTCCAGGCCGGGCGACTCGTGCAGGGCCGCGGCCGTCAGGTCGAGCAGCCACGAGCCGACGACGCTGCCGCGCCGCCACACCTCGGCGACCTCGGCCGTGTCGATCGTGTAGCGGTAGAACTCGGGATGGTCGAGCGGGGCGGTTTCGGCGTCGTCGATGCGCTGCCGGGTGCCGACGTCCGCGTTGCGCAGGATGTCCAGGCCCTCCGCGTAGGCGGCCATGATGCCGTACTCGATCCCGTTGTGGACCATCTTGACGAAGTGGCCGGCGCCGTTGGGGCCGCAGTGCAGGTAGCCGCGCTCCGCCTGGGACGGCTCGCCGACGCGACCCGGCGTGCGCTCGGCCGCCTCGACGCCGGGGGCGATGGTGGCGAAGATCGGCTCGAGCCGCTCGACGACCTCGTCCTCGCCGCCGATCATGAGGCAGTAGCCGCGCTCGAGGCCGAAGACGCCTCCGGACGTGCCCACGTCGACGTAGTGGATGCCCCTGGTGCGGACCTCGGCCGCGCGGGCGACGTCGTCGCGGTAGTAGGAGTTGCCGCCGTCGATGATGATGTCGCCCTCGTCCAGCAGCTCGGCGACGTCGCTCACCACCTTGCCCGTCACCGCGGCCGGCACCATGATCCACACCGCCCGCGGCCGGTCGAGCCTCGCGACGAGGTCGGCCGCCGAGTCGGCGCCGACCGCGCCCTCGCCGGCAAGGGTCGCGATCGGTGCGGGATTCCTGTTCCACACCACCATCTGATGCCCGTCGCGCATCAGCCGGCGGGTGAGATTGGCACCCATCCGGCCCAGGCCGATCATTCCGAGTTGCATGCTGCTCTCCGATCCGCGGCGTCAGGGTCTCCGGCGGAGGCACCATACCCCGGATGACCGATGGCCCATCGAAGATCGGAAGGACGCCGCAGATCGTCCCCGCAGCGCGCGGCGACGCGGCCGCGGCGGCCGAGTGCGTCCGCGCGGCCTACGCGCGCTACGTCGGGCGGATCGGCCGCGAGCCGGCCCCGATGACCGCGGACTATCCCGCCCTTATCGCCGCCGGCGAGGTGTGGGTGATCCCGGCGGACGAGGGCATCGCGGGCGTGCTCGTGCTGCGGCCGCAGCCGCCCGCGCTCCTGGTCGAGAACGTCGCGGTCGCACCCGGTCGCCAGGGCCAGGGCCTGGGGCGGGCGCTGATGGCGTTCGCCGAGGAGTACGCCCGGGCCGAGGGGCTCGGCGAGGTCGTCCTCTACACCAACGAGCGCATGACCGAGAACCTGCGCTTCTATCCCGCCCTCGGGTTCACCGAGACCGGCCGGGGGATGCAGGACGGATTCGCCCGCGTGTTCTACCGGAAGATGCTTTGACGGAAGAGGTCGGCAGCGTGAATCGCCGATGTCAACAACGCCCGCGTCCGCTACCATTTGCGGCGCCGGTGCGACTACCCTCCGTCGCGTCGGCCGGACCGATTGTGCGTTCGCCGGCAGGCTGAAGGAGCCCACCCTCACAGGGCCGGCGGATGGGGTCGGTGGAGGAGGCCGCGACTCGCTCGCGGCCTCCTCGCGTTTACCGGCACCCGCCGAGAGCGGGCTACATCACCCGGTGGCGCATCGTCCACGCACATACGAGGACGACGGCAAGCGGGACGAGGGGGATCACCAGCGTCATCCAGCCGCCCGCATCGGAGTCGTTCATGGCCAGGACGATCAGGTGCATGGGCGCTCCTGTCTATGCCAGGTAGAACAGGACGGAGAAGATCGCGAGCACGACGGCCAGGAACCACCAGTAGAGCAGACACGCCGGCGCGGTGGCCCGGAGCCGCTCGCCGGGCGGCCGTACGGCCTGGGTCTCGAGCCAGTAGAGGCCGCCGAGCAGGTGTACGAGGTAGACGGCGATGAAGCCGATGAAGACGCTCCCGATCCCACCCGCGTGGCTGGGCGAGAACCCGGGCCGGAACACCTGCGAGGCCGTCAGCGCCGTCGCGACGAGGCCGACCCCGAGCGCCGCGGCCGCCGGGGCGCGGAACGCGGCCGGCCCGCATGAGCCGAGGCGGCTGGCGCCGACCTGGACGAGCGCCGCGGTGGCGACGACGAGCACGAGGACGACGAGGCCCATCGTTCCCGAGGGGTTCTGTCCGGGCGGGTTCCACATGCCGTTGTCGTCGAGCGCGCGCAGGTAGAGGTAGGCGAAGAGGAACGCGAGGAAGAGGAACGCGTCGGCCGCGACGAAGAGGCGCGCGG
>JBKPMQ010000172.1:0-11580 GCA_046732235.1 Actinomycetota bacterium | reverse complement strand
CCGACGAGACGCGCTCGGAGACGACCCGCTCGCCGCCGTCCAACGTGGTCATGGGGTAGCGCTGCACGCGCGGAACGCTAGACGACCGAGGGGGCGGCGCTCGCCGCCCCCTCCGGGGTGTTCCTAGTCCCGCCGCCGGCGCGGGCCGCGGTCGCGGTCGCGCCGGGGCGGGCGCTCCTCGCGGGGCGGCGCGGGCGTGCGCTCGGCCACCTCGATAAGCTGCTCGGGCGTGACCTCGCTCTCGCCGTCGAGCTTGGAGAGGAGGGTCAGGCCGATGCGGCCCTTCTCCTTGTCCACCTCGGCGACCGTGACCTTCACGGTGTCGCCGCGGTCCATCACCTGGGCGGCCGACTGCAGCCGGTGGCCCTTCGGCAGGATCCGGCTCACGTGCAGGAGGCCGTCGACGCCCTTCCGAAGCTCGACGAACGCGCCGAAATCGGTGATCTTGACCACCTTGCCGGTGTACTCGTCGCCGACCTCGACCTCCTTGGTCATCGCCTCAATGGCGATCCGGCACTGCTCGGCGAGCTCGCCGTTCGTGCCGTAGATGCGGATCGTCCCATCCTCCTCGATGTCGATCTGCACCTCGTAGTCGGCCTCGAGGCCGCGGATCGTCTCGCCGCCCTTCCCGATCACCATGCCGATGAAGTCGGGGTGGATCTTCGTGCTGACGATCCTCGGTGCGTGCGCCGCGAGCTCGGTGCGCGGCTCGGCGATGGCCTCGCGCATCTTGCCCAGGATGTGGATCCGGGCCTCACGCGCCTGGCTGAGCGCGCTGCGCAGGATCTCCGTCGTGACGCCGGTGATCTTGATGTCCATCTGCAGCGCGGTCACGCCCTGGTCGGTGCCGGCGACCTTGAAGTCCATGTCGCCGAGGTGGTCCTCGGCGCCCTGGATGTCGGTGAGGATGACGTAGTCGTCGCCCTCCTTGATCAGCCCCATCGCGATCCCGGCAACCGGCGCCTTGATCGGCACGCCCGCGTCCATCAGGGAGAGCGTCGACCCGCACACCGAGGCCATCGACGAGGAGCCGTTCGACTCCAGGATCTCGGACACCACCCGCAGGGTGTACGGGAAGTCCGCCGCGCTCGGAATGACGGGGACGAGCGCCCGCTCGGCGAGCGCGCCGTGGCCGATGTCGCGCCGCTTCGGGCCGCGCATGAAGCCGGTCTCGCCGACGCAGAAGGGCGGGAAGTTGTAGTGGTGGATGTAGCGCTTCGTCTCGTCCAGCGACAGGTCGTCGATGCGCTGCTCCTCCTTGGCCGTACCCAGCGTGCACAGGGTGAGCGCCTGGGTCTGGCCGCGGGTGAAGAGCGCCGAGCCGTGCGTCCGCGGCATCACGCTCACGGACGAGGAGATCGGCCGGATCTCCGTCTCGGAGCGCCCGTCCGGCCGCCGCTTGTCGACGGCGATCTTGGTGCGGACGATCTCCTTGTAGAGCTTGTCGCTCGCGGCCAGGACGGCGCTGCGGGTGACCGCGTCGAGCGGGCCCTGGCCCTCGCTGTCGCCCTCGATGCGGGACGCGAACGGCAGCTGGATCGTGGCGGCGATGTGCTCGTAGAGCGCGTGCCGCTTCGCCGATTTCAGCTCCTTCGAGTCCTGCTCCGCGTCGGTGAGCGCGCGGATGGCGTCGCCGAACTGCTCCTTCACGTGCGGGTAGACCGCGCCGTCGCGGGCCTCGGTCGCGAGCTGGCCGAACGCGAACTGGAGCCGCTGGCGCTGGAGCACGTCCGCGTCCGTCGAGCCGCCGCCGATCTCGGGCAGCTCCGAGCGCATGAGCGCGTCGATGCGGCTCGGGAGCGCGACCAGGCCGCCCTCGGAGACGGCGGCGCGGAGCGACTCGCTGTGATTCGTGCGCAGCGACTCGGTGACGGCGCCGTCGGCCCACTTGGGCTGACCGGCCTGCGCCGCCAGCTCGATCTGGAGCTGGCACAGCTTCCTGATCTCGCCGTGGGCGAGCTCGAGGGCCGCGATGAGATCCTCCTCGCCGATCTCCTCGGCGCCCGCCTCGACCATCGTGATCGCCTCGGGGGTGCCGCAGACGATCAGGTCGAGCGTCGACTCCTTCAGGTCGGGGAGCGTCGGGTTGACGACGAGGTTGCCGTCGATGCGGCCGATGCGCACGGCCCCGACGGGGCCGAGGAAGGGCATCGGCGACAGCATCAGCGCCGCCGACGAGCCGTTGATCGCCAGGATGTCGTGCGGGTGCACCTGGTCGGCCGAGAACGTGGTCACGATGACCTGGACCTCGTTCTTGTAGCCCTTCGGCCACAACGGCCGGATGGGGCGGTCGACCATGCGCGCGGTCAGGATCGCCTTCTCGCCCGCGCGGCCCTCGCGCTTGAAAAACCCGCCGGGGATCTTGCCGGCGGCGTACATCTTCTCCTCGACGTCGACGGTGAGGGGGAAGAAGTCCGCTCCCTCACGGCCCTCCGTCCGGCCGACCGCGGTGGCCAGCACCACCGTACCCTCCTGCTGCACCAGCACGGCGCCGTGCGCCTGCTTGGCGACTGCGCCCGTCTCGAAGCTGATCTCCTTCTCGCCGATCGTGACGGCCAGATGTGTTGCCCCGGGCTCCACTGCAATGCTCATGTGTTCTCTCTCTTCTCTCCTCGGGCCCGCGCCTCTCGCGGGCCATCCTCCGGTCTGGTCGCACGCCCTATCGGCGCAGGCCCAGCTCCTTGATCAACGCGCGGTAGCCCTCCAGATCATGCTTCTGCAGATAGGTCAGCAACCGGCGCCGCCGGCCGACCAGCTTGAGCAGGCCCCGGCGGGAATGGTGGTCGTGCTTGTGCACCTTCATGTGCTCGGTGAGCTCGCTGATCCGCTGTGTGAGCAGGGCGATCTGCACCTTGGTGGAGCCGGTGTCGGCGTCGCTTGCCCCGAACTTGCCGATCAGCTCCTTCTTCTGGTCCTGCGTGAGCGGCATGCGCCCACACCTCCTTGCCTCGTGTGACACGTCGCCGGCATCCCAGAGCCCCGTCGGCAAGCTTCGCGGGCTCCGCGGTGCGGTCGCCCGGCAGGGTAGCAGACGCGTTATCGGGCCAAAGGGGGGCTGCTCCGGCGTCCTCCCATAGACTCCCCCTCCCGACCACCGTCCTGGAGGCACTTTGAGCACTGCAGTCGTGACCGGCGGCGCCGGATTCCTGGGTTCACATCTGTGTGAGTACCTGCTCGACCGCGACTGGCGCGTCATCTGCCTCGACAACCTCGACACGGGCAGTCTCGAGAACATCGAGCGCCTGCGCGGCGACGCCTTCGACTTCCGCTACCACAACTGCGTCGAGTTCATCGATGTGGCGGAGCCGGTGGATGTCGTGTTCCACCTGGCCTCGCCGGCGAGTCCGGTCGACTATCTGCGGCTGCCGCTGGCGACGCTCAAGGTGGGCTCGTACGGGACGCACAACGCGCTCGGTCTGGCCAAGTTCAAGCGGGCCCGGTTCCTGATCGCGTCGACGTCCGAGGTGTACGGCGACCCCGAGATGCACCCGCAGCGGGAGGAGTACTGGGGCAACGTGAACCCGGTCGGCCCGCGCGGCGTCTACGACGAGGCGAAGCGGTACTCCGAGGCGATGACGATGGCCTACCACCGCCAGCAGGGCGTCGACACCCACATCGCCCGGATCTTCAATACGTACGGCCCGCGCATGCGCCAGCACGACGGCCGCGCCATCCCGAACTTCCTGCGCCAGGCGCTCGAGGGCAAGCCGATCACGGTGTTCGGCGACGGCAGCCAGACGCGCTCGTTCTGCTACGTCGACGACCTGATCGAGGGCCTCTTCCGGCTCGCCATGAGCGACTACCACCAGCCGGTGAACGTCGGCAATCCGAACGAGATGTCGCTGCTCGAGCTGGCCGAGAAGATCGTGGCCCTCACCGGCACTCGCTCGGAGATCGTCTTCGAGGGGCTGCCGATCGACGATCCCAAGGTGCGTCAGCCCGACATCACCCGCGCCCGCGAGGTGCTCGGGTGGGAGCCGAGGGTGTCGCTCGACGAGGGGCTGCGCCGCACGATCGAGAGCCTCGGCCGCACGCCCGTCCCCGCCTGACCGGCCGATGGACGTCGAGCGCCTCCTGCGCGAGCTGCCGGGGCAGTTCGCCGACTTTCCCCGCTCCGAGACGCCGACCGACCGGAGGCTGCAGCCGCTCTGCGAGGCGGTCGAGGGCCTCTCCGAGGAGAACAACCTCGCCCTGCTCGCGCTGGCGGCGAGCTGTCTGGAGGACGGCGAGTGCTACGTGGAGGCGGGGTCGTACCGCGGCCGCAGCCTGATCGCGGCCGCCCTCGGCGGCGCCCGCACGGCGATCGGCATCGACAACTTCTCGTTCGACGACTCCGACCCGGCGGGCCTCGCAGCCAGCGTCGAGCGCTTCGGCGTCGGCGAGCGGGCCCGGGTGATCGACGGCGACACCGTCGCCGTCCTCCGCGAGCATCGGCTTCCGCCGATCGGCGTCTTCTTCTACGACGCCGATCACTCCACGGCGGCGACACGGGCGGCGCTCGACGCCGTCCGGCCGCTGCTGGCTGCCTCGGCGCTCATCGTCGTGGACGACGCCGAGTGGCCCAGGGTGCGCGCCGCCACGGACGCATTCGTGGCCGCGAACTCCGAGGCCGAGCTGCGCCTCCGGATCGCGGGCCGGGCGGGCGGCCAGCCGTGGTGGTGGGACGGCATGGACCTCGTCGCCTGGTCTGAGTGAAGAACCGGTGCCTGGCACCGGTTACTCCGTGAGCGCGCGGACGGCTTCGACGTCGCGGTGGAGCTGGTCGAGCAGCGCGTCGACCGAGTCGAAGCGCAGTTCGTCGCGGAGCCGGTGGACGAGGTCGAGCCGGATCGGCGAGCCGTAGATGTCGGCGTCGAAATCGAGCAGGTAGGCCTCGACCCGCACCTGGCTGCGGTCGTCCGTGAAGGTGACGTTGTAGCCGACGCTGATCGCCGCGGCATGGCTCGATCCGGGCAGGTGGGCCGTGCCGGCGTAGATGCCGATGCCCGGTACCGGCGAGCGCGGGACGAGTGCGAGGTTCGCCGTGGGAAAGCCCAGCTCGCGCCCGCGGCCGACGCCGCGCACGACGGCGCCCTCGAGCCACGGCGGGCGGCCGAGCAGCTCCCCGGCCGCCTCGGCGGAGCCGGCACCGAGCAGCTCGCGGATGCGCGAAGAGGAGATCGTCTCGCCCCCGTCCCGGAGCAGCGGCTCGACGTGGACGTCGAAGCCCAGCCGGCGGCCGTCCTCGGTCAGCTTCTCCGGGGTGCCCTTCGCGCCCTGGCCGTAGCGGAAGTTCTCCCCCACGCTCACGTGGCGGGCCCCGAGCTTTTCCGCGAGCACCTGCTCGGCGAAGCCGTCCGCGTCGACGCCTGCGAAGGCGCGGTCGAATCGCAGGATCACGAGCTCGTCGACTCCCAGCTCGGCCACCAGGGCGGCGCGGCGGCTGAGGGTGGAGAGCTGGACGAGCCGGACGTCCGGCCGCAGCACCGCGATCGGCGGCGGGTGGAACGTGATCACGGCGGACGCGAGGCCGCGCGCCTCCGCCTCGGAGACGGCGCTTCGGATCACCGCCTGGTGGCCGCGGTGCACGCCGTCGAAGCTGCCCAGCGCGACCGCCCGCGCGCCGGGCGGGACGTCCGCCAGGCTCTGGCGCACGATCACAGCACCACCACCGGTTGGAGGCGCTCGCCGCGCGGCTCGGCGACGGCGCGCAGCTCCCCGTCGTGGACGAGGCGGGTGAACCCGTCCTCCCCCTGCCGCTGCAGCGCCCGGCCGTGGGAGACGTCGCGCTGCTCGGCGTCGTCGAGCGCCCGGGCCGGCAGGTGCGGCAGCGCGTCCGCGGCCGAGCGATACCAGCGCCCGAGCGGCTCGCGGGCGATCTCGTCCGGGGTGCCGGCGTCTGCCAGGTCGAAGCGCCCGACATGCGTGCGCCGCAGCTCGAGGCAGTAGGCGCCGGCGCCGGTCGCCGTCCCCAGATCGGCCGCGAGCTGACGCACGTACGTCCCCTTCGAGCAGCGCACGGAGATCGAGGCGCGCTGCGTCGCCGCGTCGAATCCGCGCACGTCCAGGCGCTGGATCGTCACCCGTCGCGGAGGCGGCTCCACGGTCTCCCCCCGGCGCATCCGCGCGTAGGCGCGCTCGCCGGCCACCTTGACCGCGGAGGCCGCCGGCACCGCCTGCACGATCTCGCCGACGAGGCCGGCCGCCGCGCCGGCGACCGCGTCGGCGTCGGTGGGCGGCCCGGCGGGCGCGATCTCGCCCTCCGGATCGAGCGTCGTCGAGACCGCGCCGAACTGCACGACCGCGTCATAGCCCTTGTCCAGCCCGGAGAGGTAGGTCGCGAGCCGCGTCGCCCGTCCGGCAACCACGAGCAGGAGCCCGGTTGCGAAGGGGTCGAGCGTCCCGGCGTGCCCGAGCTTGCGGCCCAGGGCCGGCCGCAGGCCGCGCAGCACCCCGAACGACGATTGCCCGGCGGGCTTGTCGACGAGCAGGAGGCCGGTGACCTCGGGCATGGCCCGCCGCTACGCGGCCGGCTCGGCGAGCTGGGCGCTGACCTCCGACACGATGAACCGGCGGATGTCGTCCACGCTTCCCGGATGGGAGAACCCGGCCGCCTGCTTGTGCCCGCCGCCGTTCGAGAGCCGGGCGATGACCGAGACGTCGATCAGGCCGCGCGAGCGCAGCGAAACCCGGTTCGGGATCAGGCTGCCGTCGGCGAGCGGCACCTGCTCGCGGATCAGGCCCGCCACCTGCACGCCCTCGACCGCCCGGAGGTGGTCGATCAGTCCTTCCGTCGTGGCCTCGTCGCCCTCGACGAGCGCGAGGTCGTCGCGGGTGACATGCGAGATCAGGAGGCGGCCGTCGCAGTAGGGCACGGCGTGGTCGATCACGCGCCCGAGCAGGCGCAGCTTGCCCGGCTGGATGCTCTCGAACACCCGCTCGAACACCCTGTGCACGTCGACGCCGGACTCGACCAGGCGGGCACCCAGACGCAGCGCCGCCGGGCTGGTCGTGCGGTACTGGAACCTGCCGGTGTCGGTGACGAGGCCGACGTACAGCGCCTCGGCGATCGCCGGCGTCATCTCGACCCCGAGCCCGTCGAAGATCCGCACCAGGATCTCGGCCGTCGACGACGCGCCCCCGTCGATCAGGTTCACGCCCCCGAAGCGGCTGTTGTCGTGGTGGTGGTCGACGTCGATCACCGGCGAGCAGCGCGAGAGCAGGTCGGGGTACTGGGCGCCGAGCCGGCGCTCGTTGCCGCAGTCGAGCGCGAGCAGCGTCCAGCCGTCGAGGGAGTCCGGGTCGACGGTGCGCTCGAGCCCGTCCGTATCGAGGAACGCCACCTCGTGCGGGATGACGGACTCCGGCTCGAGGTACATGCGCACGTCCTTGCCGAGGGAGCGCAGCGCGCCCGCCGCGGCGGCCATCGACCCGATCGCGTCGCCGTCCGGGTTCTCGTGGGTGGCGATGAGCACGCGGTCTGCCGCAGCAAGGGCGGCGACCACTGACGCGAGGTCGTTTTCCAGGGCGATTTCGGTCATTCCGGAGTCAGGCTCGACCAGCTCGTGCTCGCGGCGAATCAGCTGCTCGAGCCGCATGGCCTGGTCGAGACTCTCATCATAGTGGAAGGAAAGCTGCGGAGTACGCTTGAGGTGCAACTCCCGCGCGATCCGTGCCTGGAGCACTCCGTGGGCCCGATCGAGGGCGCGCAGCGACCGCGCCCGCCGCTTCTCGGCCCCGAGGACGCTCACGTAGACGGACGCCTGCGACAGGTCGGGGGCAGCCCGCACGGCCGTCACCGTGACGAAGCCGAGCCCGGGGTCGCCGAGGGCCTCGACGCCGTCGGCGAGCACCTCGCGTAAGACCTCGTTCACCCGCCGCATGCGCTCGCCGGGCATCAGCGCATCCCCACGGTCAGGTCGCTCTCCACCGAGAGCACGGTACGGGTCGAGCCGACGAGCTCGTACTCCTGCACGCTCAGGTAGCGCTCGGCGTCCATCAGCGCCTGCTGGGCGCTCCCGTGCTCGCGGCGGACGATCGCCATCGTCAGCCGTGCGCGCTGCCAGCGGTCGTGGTAGTCGACCTCGGCCACCGACGCGCCGAAGCGGCGCTCGAGCTGCGCCTTCGTGTGCAGGAGGTGGCGGCGCTTGCCCTTCAGCGATCCGCCGTCCGGCAGGTGCAGTTCGAAGCTGAGGATGCCCACGAAGCCCGCCGCCATGACCGGGACGGATGGTATCGGAGCCCGTTGATCAACTAGAACCCTTGGGATGGAAGAGCTGCAGGACTTTGCCGTCCCGCTGACGGTGGTTGCCGCCGGCCTGTGGCTGGCCCTGGTCTCGACGCGCCTGACGGCGCGGCTGCGCGTGCCCGCGCCGGTGGTGTTCCTGATCGCCGCCGCGGCGATCTCGGACATCTTCCCGAGCCTCTCCGAGCCCGTGTCGACCCGCGACGTCGAGCGGATCGGCGTGGTCGCGCTGATCGCGATCCTCTTCGACGGCGGGATGCAGATCGGCTGGCGGAAGGCCCAGCCGTCGCTGCGCCCCGTCGCCCTGCTCGGCATCGTCGGAACGTTCCTGACCGCGGCGCTCGGGACGGTCGCCGCCCAGATCATCCTGCCCGTGTCGTGGACGACCGCCGCGATCGTCGGGGCCGCGCTCGCCCCGACCGACCCGGCGGTGATGTTCTCGGTGCTCGCCCGGCGTGACGTCGGCGGCCGGGTGTCCACGATCCTCGAGGGCGAGGCGGGCGCGAACGATCCGGTGTCCATCGCCCTCGTGGTCGGGCTGATCGCGTACGCGACCTCCGGCTCGTTCGGCCCGGGAGACGTCGGCGAGTTCCTGATCGAGATGGCCGTCGGAGCCGTGGTCGGGATCGCAGGGGCGATGGTGATCGTGCGCACGACGCGCACGAGCCCCCTCCCGCGCGAGGGGCTGATCCCCGTGCGAACGCTGGCGCTCGCCGGCCTGATCTACGGGGGCGCCACCCTCCTTCACGGCTCGGGATTCCTGGCCGTCTTCGTCGCCGGCGTCTGGGTCGGCGACGCGCGCATGCCGTTCAAGGGCGAGGTCGAGCGGTTCCACTCAGCACTGGCCTCGCTGGGCGAGATCGTGGTCTTCGCCGCCATCGGCCTCACGATCCACCTCTACGACATCAGCTGGTCGACGTTCGGCTACGGCGTCGCCATGGCAGCGGCCCTCGTGCTGGTCGTGCGGCCGCTGGCGGTGTACCCGCTGCTCACCTCCGAGCGGATGAGCCGTGGGGAGCGGGCCTTCATCGCGCTGAACGGCTTCAAGGGCGCCGTCCCGATCCTGCTGGCCGCCCTGGTCGTGCTCGAGAACGTGCCCGACGCCGGCCTGATCTACCGGCTCGTGTTCGTCGTCGTCGCCGTGTCGGTGGTCGTCCAGGGGCTGGCGCTCGAGCCGGTCGCGCGCCTACTGGGCGTGCCGATGACGGTGCGCCGGCAGCGCGGGTGGGCGCTCCGCATCCCTCTGCGCCACGAGCCGGAGGGCGTCATGCGGCTCACGGTCGCGCCCGGGGCGACGGCGGCGGGGCGGCGCATCCGCGACCTGCCGATCGGGGAGGGCACATGGGTCGTGCTCGTCGTGCGCGGCGGCCGCACGGAGCCGCCTCGCGGCTCGCTCGTGCTCGACCCCGGCGACGAGGTGGTGCTGCTCTCGGATCCCGGCGACGAGACGGCCCTGCGGCACGTCTTCACGAGGACGCGGTCGACCTAGGCCGAGCGGGCGACCTCGCGGACGGCGTACACCTCGAGCACGTCGCCCTCCTTGATGTCGTTGTAGCCCTCGATCGTGAGGCCGCACTCGAAGCCCTGCGCGACCTCGCGGACGTCCTCCTGGAAGCGCTTGAGCGTGCCGATGCGGCCGTCGTGGACGATGGTGCCGTCGCGGACGATGCGCACCTGCGCGCCGCGCTGCACGGCGCCCTGTGTGACCATGCAGCCCGCGATCGTGCCGACCCGGGACGCGCGGAACGTCTGCCGCACCTCGACCTCGCCCAGCACCTCCTCGACCTTCTCCGGCGAGAGCATGCCGATCAGCGCCTGCTGGATGTCCTCGGTCAGCTGGTAGATGACGCGGTAGGTGCGGATGTCGACGCCCTCGCGGTCGGCGAGCGCCCTGGCCTCGGCGTTCGGACGCACGTTGAAGCCGACCACGATCGCGTTCGAGGCCGCCGCCAGCATGATGTCCGACGCGACGATGCCGCCGACCCCCGAGTGGATCACCTGGACGGAGACCTCCTCGTGGTGAATCTTCGCGATCTCGTCCACGGCCGCCTCGACCGAGCCCTGCACGTCGGCCTTGATGACCAGCGCGAGCTCCTTGACCGCGCCCTCCTGCATCTGCGAGAAGAGGTCTTCGAGGCTCACGGCCTTGCTGCGCTTGGCGAGCATCTCGGCCCGCTTGCGCTGGGCGCGCTGCTGGGCGGTCTGGCGGGCGACGCGGTCGTTCTCGACCACGCGGCAGAGCTCGCCGGCCGGCGGCGGCTTGTCGAAGCCGAGGATCTCGACCGGGACGCCCGGGCCGGCGTCCTTGACGCGCTTGCCGTTGTAGTCGTTCAGCGCCTTCACGCGGCCCCAGGCGTCGCCGGCGACGACCGCGTCGCCGACCCGCAGGGTGCCGCGCTGCACCAGCATCGTCGCCACCGGGCCGCGGCCCACGTCGAGGCGCGACTCGATGATGACGCCGCTCGCCTCGGCGTTCGGGTTCGCTTTCAGCTCGAGCACGTCCGCCTGGAGCAGGATCGAGTTCAGGAGCTCCTCGAGGTTCGTCTTGGCCTTCGCCGAGACGTTCTCGAAGATCGTGTCGCCGCCCCACTCCGCCGGCTGCAGGCCCTGGTTCACGAGCTCGGTGCGCACGCGGTCGGGGTTCGCGTCGGGGCGGTCGATCTTGTTCACGGCGACCAGGATGGGAACGTTGGCGGCCTTGGCGTGGTCGATCGCCTCGACCGTCTGCGGCATGACGCCGTCGTCGGCCGCCACCACGAGCACGGCCACGTCAGTGACCTTGGCGCCCCGGGCGCGCATGGCGGTGAACGCCTCGTGGCCCGGCGTGTCGAGGAACGTGACCTTGCGCCCGTCCGGCACGTCCACCTGGTAGGCGCCTATGTGCTGGGTGATGCCGCCGGCCTCGGTGCTGACGACCGAGGACTCGCGGATGGCGTCGAGCAGCGTCGTCTTGCCGTGGTCGACGTGGCCCATGATCGTGACCACCGGCGGCCGGTCGACGAGGGTCGCGGGATCGTCCTCGAAGACGACCTGCTCGTCCTCCTCGTCGTCGGTGTGCTGGATCGTGATCTCCCGGTTCAGCTCCGTCCCGATCAGCTCGACGGCATCGTCGCTCAGCGACACGGTCAGGGTCACCATCTCGCCCAGGCCCATCATCAGCGTGATGATCTTGGCGGGCGAGATGCCGAGCTTCTCGGCCAGGTCCTTGACCGTGATGCCGGACGGCACCTTGACCGGGCCGGTCGGAACCTCCGCCTCGCGCTTCGGCTCGGGCCGGGGCCCGCCGCGCTCGCGCCGCTGGGCCGGCTTGCGGCCCGCCTGGGCGTCGATGACGACCCGGCGCTTGCCCTTGGGGG
>JBKPMQ010000171.1:0-7336 GCA_046732235.1 Actinomycetota bacterium | reverse complement strand
GGCCCGCAGCGACGCCGGCGGCGATCGTCGCCGCGCTCGACCCCAGCCCGCGCGCGAGCGGGATGCCGTTCCGCATCGCGAACGAGAGCCCGGCCGGGTCGGCGCCGGCCGCCGCGAACGCGCGCACGAACAGGTTGGAGGCGTCGGCCGGGACGCCGGCGGCACCCTCCCCCTCCACCGACACGGCACCACCTCCCGCAGACGCCGACACGACGACCTCGTTACGCAGCTCGAGCGCCACCGCCAGGCAGTCGAAGCCCGGCCCCAGGTTGGCGGACGACGCAGGCGCCGTCACCGCGAGCCGGTCAGGCAACGACCGGCTCCGCCCCGGCCGCGAAGGCGAGCTCCTCGAGGCGGTCGATCTGCGGCGGGCAGCGGAGGATCTCGGCCCCCTCGGCGCCGGCGGTGTCGGGATCCTTGAGCCCGTGGCCGGTGAGCACGCAGACGACGGTCGCGCCGGGCTCGACCAGGCCGTCGGCGCACGCCTCGAGCAGCGCCGCGACCGATGCCGCCGAGGCCGGCTCGCAGAAGACGCCCTCGCCCTGCGCCAGCAGCCGGTAGGCGGCCAGGATGGCGTCGTCGGGAAGGGCGCGCACGCCGCCGTCGGACTCCGACACCGCGGCCAGCGCCTCGTCCAGCCGGGCCGGGTTCCCGATCCGGATCGCCGTCGCGACGGTCTCGGGGTTCGGCACCGGGGCGCGCTGCACGAGCGGCGCCGCACCCTCGGCCTGGCCGGCCAGCATCCGCGGTGCGGCGCCGATCTCGCCGAAGCCCTTCCAGTAGGCGGTGATGTTGCCGCCGTTCCCGACCGGGAGCGCCACCCAGTCGGGCACACGGCCGAGCTGTTCCACCACCTCGAACGCGGCGGTCTTCTGGCCCTCGAGCCGGTACGGGTTGACCGAGTTGAGCAGCGCGACGTCGCGGCGCGAGACGAGCTCGCGAACGAGCCCGAGCGCGTCGTCGAAGTCGCCCTGGATCGCGATCACGCGGGCGCCCGCGATCTGGGCCTGGGCCAGCTTGCCCCGCGCGATCGCCCCCTCGGGCAGGACCACGGCCAGCCGCAGGCCGGCGCGGCCGCAGTAGGCGGCGGCCGAGGCCGACGTGTTCCCGGTCGACGCGCACACCGCCTCGCGGGCGCCGTCCTCGAGCGCCTTGGAGACCGCGACCGTCATCCCCCGGTCCTTGAACGACCCGGTCGGGTTCGCGCCCTCGTACTTCAGGTACACATCGCAGCCGGCCCGCGCCGACACCCGGGGCGCGTGCAGCAGCGGCGTCCCGCCCTCGCCGAGCGTGACGACGGGCGTGGCGGCGCTCACCGGAAGCCGGTCGCGGTAGCGCTCGATCAGCCCCGGAGTCATCACGGCCCTCGCCCGCCTACGCGGGCACGGCCATCAGCACCCGTTTCAGCTCGTCCTCGACGCCGGGCTCGAGGATGGCCATCACCAGGTCGCCGGGGCGGAGCTCGGTGTCGCCGATGGCGATCTCGGCGCGGCCGTCGCGCGTGACCGAGATCAGCCGGGACTTGTTGGGCAGGTTCAGGTCGCGCACCGGCCGGCCGGCGGCGGGTGAGTCGGCATCGATCGCGAATTCGACGATCTCGAGGTTCTCGCGGTGCAGGTCGAGCAGCTTCACCAGCTGGTGCTCGGGCAGCTCGTGCTCGATCAGCGCCAGGATCGTCGCCGTCGCCGACACGGTCAGGGTCACGCCGACCATGTCGAAGTGCGGCTGGTTGCGGGGGTCGTTCACCCGCGCGATGCACTTGGCGACGCCGTACTTCTCCTTGGCGACCTGGCAGACGATGACGTTGTCCTCATCGTCGCCGGTGACGGCGACCACGAGATCGGCACGCTCGATGCCCGCCCGCTCGAGCACGAAGAGCTCCGTGGCGTCGCCGTAGCGGACGACGTGCTCGAAGCGCTCCTCGAGCCGCGCGTAGCGATCGCGGTCGTTCTCGAGCAGGGTCACCTCGTGGCCCATCTTGAGCAGGGTGGAGGCCAGGTTGGCCCCCACCTTGCCGCCGCCGGCGATCAGGATGTACACGCGGCGCCCGCCTCTACGCCGCGCGTCCGGGGTTGTCGCAGATCGTCTGGAAGGCCGTGTCGATCACCGACGACGTGGCGCAGATCGTCTGCAGCCCGAGCGTCTTGTAGAACTTGGCCCGGGCCGGGTCGAGCACGCGCGTGACCACACAGGGCACGTTGAAGCGCTTCTGCGCGACCTGGGCGATGACGATGTTCGTGTTGTCGCCGTCCGTGGCGATGATCGCCGCGTCGGCGCTCTCGATGCCGGCGTCGATCAGCACGTCCATGTCGAGCCCGTGCCCCTGGAGGAAGCGGCCCGGCCAGTCCTCGGGCAGGCGTCCGAGCGCCTCGGGGTCCTCGTCGATCACGGTGACGTCGTTGCCGTCGTCGGTCATCCTCAGGGCCAGCGCCGAGCCAACCCGGCCGCAGCCCACAATCAGCACTTTCATACGTTGAAGCGTACACGTCGACGGAACCGCTGTGCCCGCCGAAACGGCCCGTGGACTATCGTCGCGCGGATGAGCGAAACCCGCATCGGACTGCTCGGCTTCGGCACCGTCGGATCGGCCGTGCACCGGCTCCTCGGCGAGAGCGCCGCGGCCATCGAGCGGGTCACCGGCGGGCCGGTCGTCGTCGCGGGCGCACTCGTCCGCGACCCCGCCCGGCGCAGCTCGGCGCCCGACGGCCTGCTCACGACCGAGTTCGCCCGCCTGCGCGACGACCCGTCGATCACCGTGGTCGCGGAGGTGATGGGCGGCATCGAGCCGACCCGCACCTACCTGCTGGAGCTGATGGCCGCCGGCAAGTCGGTGGTGTCCGCCAACAAGCAGCTCCTCGCCCGGCACGGCGAGGAGCTCTTCGCCGAGGCCGAGCGCCGCGGCGTCCAGCTGCGCTTCGAGGCCAGCGTGTGCGCCGCCATCCCGGTCGTGAAGGTGTTGCGCGAGTCGCTGATCGTGACCGGTGTCCACCGCATCGACGGCATCGTGAACGGCACCACGAACTTCATCCTCACCCGGATGGTGGCCGCCGGGGACACCTACGCGGCCGCGCTCCACGAGGCCCAGGAGCTCGGGTACGCCGAGGCCGACCCGACCGAGGACGTGACCGGCGCCGATGCGGCCGCCAAGATCGCCATCCTGGCGTCGATCGCGTTCCACACCCGGGTGCGCACGGACGAGGTCGACCACGTCGGCATCGACGGCCTCGACCTGGTCGACGTCCGCCACGCCTCGGATCTCGGCTACCAGGTGAAGCTGATCGCCTCGGCGATGCAGGTCGGCGACGCGGTCTGCGCCCGCGTGCACCCCTGCCTGCTCGACGGCGACCACCCGCTCGCCTCGGTGCAGGGCGCGTTCAACGCCGTGATGCTGCGGGGGAGCTCGATCCGCGAGGTGATCCTGGAAGGCCCCGGCGCCGGCGGCGAGGAGACGGCCACGGCCGTGATCGGCGACCTGCTGGCCGTGATCGGGACGTCCGGCACCGGCTTCCTGCAGCACGACGGCTACTACCGCGAGCTGCACCGGCTCCCGCTCGACGAGCTGCGAAGCCCCTTCTACCTGCGCTTCGAGGTGGACGACGAGCCCGGCGTGCTGGCCCAGGTGGCGCAGGCGCTGGCAGCCGAGGGCGTGTCGGTGGCCCAGGTCGTGCAGCACTCCGGCCGGGGAGTGCACATCGTGATCCTGACCCACACCGCCCGCGAGGGCTCCGTGCAAGCGGCCGTGCGCGCGGTCGCCGGGCTCGGCTTCAGCCGATCTGCGCCGGTAGCGCTTCCGGTGCTCGTACGCTCGGCCTGAAGGCCGCGACGACCACGACGGCGGTGGCAAGGGCGCCGGCGGCGCCGCCGAGCGCGAACACGCCGCTTACGCCGAGGGAGTGGATCAGCGTGCCGGCACAGACCATCGAGAGGGCGTAGGTGCCGTTCAGAATCGAGACGGCCGCCGCCCGGACGCGGCCCATCAGCCGGTTCGGCAGGTGACGCTGGTAGATCAGCATCTCGGCGGTTCCGAAGAGGCCGTTACCGGCGCCGGAGAGGGCGAGGCCGGCGAGCACGACGGCGAAGGCGGGCGCAATCGCCACCATGCCGATGCCGAGGCCGAAGGCGGCCGACCCGGCGGCGAAGACCTGGAGCGGGTCGTGGCGGGCCGTGAGCCGTCCGCCGAGCCACGAGCCGGCCAGCATGCCGAGGCCGCAGGCGCTCATCTCGATGCCGAAGCCGCTGCCGCCGGCGTGGAACAAGCCGGCCAGCGGGATCATCGCGACGACGACGGCGCCGTCGACGGCGATCATGATGGCCACGGCGAGCGTGGTCGTGAACACCATCCGCGCCCGGACGAGCTCGCCGAAGCCGGCGGAAGCCTCGCGGACGAAGCCGCGCCGCGGCTCGGGCTCGGGCCGCGTGTCGCCGTGGAGGCGCGCCACCGCGAGAGCCGCGCCGGCGTAGGCGAGGGCGATCGCCGCCATCGCCGCCCGGCCGCCGACGAGCGCAAAGACGAGACCCGCCGCCGCGGGAGCCACCAGCACTGCCACCTGATTCGAGCCGAACAACGCCGCGTTCGCCCCCGGCAGGCGTTCGTCGGAGATCAGGGCCTGCACCGCCGCGGCCTGGGCGGGCCCGTACGGGACCGCCGCGATCGCGGCGAGCGCGGCAGCCGCCAGCAGCTCCCACGGGCGGGTGGCGGCGAGGGCCGCCATCGCGAAGATGACCGCCTCGGCGATCGCAACGCCCACCAGCACGCGGCGGCGGTCGTAGCGGTCGGCGACGACGCCGCCGAAGGGGCCGAGGAGCATGGCCAGGCCGAGCGACGCCGCCAGGACGGCGGAGACCCAGTACGTGCTTCCGGTCATCCGAAGGACGCTCAGCGCCAGCACGATCGCCGTCGCCTCGGTGCCCGCGACCACCAGGACGGCGGAGGTCATCAGGCGGCGCAGATCGCGATCGAGGAGGTGTGCGCGTCCCAAGTTGACAAGACTTTACACACTTGCGGACTCTCCTGCAACTTCCGCCGGAAAGTGCGTCACGATCACGCGACACGGGGCCTTGCGGAGGATGAAGTCCACCGTCTGTCCGAAGAACTCCTCGTGCAGGCTGCGGGCCAGCCGGCGCTTGTACGGCGAGCCCACCATGATCAGCTGCGCGTCGTACTCGACGGCGGCGTCGACCACCAGCCGGCCGGGGCTGCGGGTGCGGGCGACCACGGAGCGGTACTCGACCCCGTACTCCGACGCGAGCGAGCGGGCCATCTCCTGCACGTCCTCGACCTCGGCCTCCCGCTCGGGCATCGGGATGTCCATCGGCTCCCGCACCGGGACGTAGATCGCGCTCACCCCGACCACCACGGCGCCGGAGTCGACCGCGATCCGGCACGACGCCGCCATCGTCTCCTCCGCCACGGCGTCCAGCCGCTCGAGCGGGACGACGATGGTCGAGTAGGCGACGTCGGTCACGTCCTCCGGCGGCGGCGCGGCGTCGTCGGCGCGCTCGATGACCGGGAGCCCCGCCCGCACCCGCACGACGACGTACACGGCCAGGCCGGCCACCATCCACAGCGGGCCGACCACGCGGGCGCCGGGGTGCGTCCCGAGCGCCACCACCCAGGCGAGGAACGCGAGCACCGTCCCGATGACGGATGTGAGCGGGATGAGCCGCCCCCGGATCCAGACGTTCCCATGCATCATGAACGGCCGCGGCAGGTCGGGCTCGGTCACGCGCAGCCAGACGACCGCCGCCTGCGTGAGCATGAACGCGATCAGGATCCCGAAGCTGTAGAGCGACGCGAGCGTCAGCGCCTCCTGGCCGTGGTAGAGGGCGCCGACGATGATGAAGGCGATCGAGAGGATGCCGACGCCGAGGATCGCGGCCGGCGGGTGGAGCAGCCGCCGGCTCGTCCGGCCGAACAGGGGCGGCAGCTGGTCGTGGCGGCCCATGGCCTCGGCCAGGCGGCCGCAGCCGGAGAAGCTCGTCGAGATCGCGAGCGCCAGGATCGCGCAGGCGGTCGCGCCGACGCCGACGCGCAGGGCGACCTCGATCCAGTGCGGGCCCTGCGAGCCGATGCGATCGGCGAGCCCGAGCATCGGCGCGTTCACCCACTTCGTCGCGAGCAGCGTCGTGCCGTGCGCCGTCTCTCCCGGCGCCGGGCTCGTCGGGAACGCCGACGCGGCGGCCGTCGCCACCGCGGCATAGACGATGACCACCGTGAACACCGACGAGCGGACGCTGTCGGGCACGGACCGCTCGGGGTCCTTCGCGTAGGCCGCGACGGTGCTCACCTTCTCGAGGCCGGTGTAGCCGATCATGGCGATCGGGAAGGAGAAGGCGAGCGCGTTCCAGGTCGGCACCGACCCGACGTCGATGCCGTGCGTGAGCGAGCTCCACGAGAAGAGCAGCGCGAGGCCGAGCACCGCGAGGCTCACCTGCACGATCAGGTCGAGCGCCGCGACGATGACCCCGGCCGTGTAGATCTCGGTGCGGCGGGCGAGGCGCACGGCCGTCATGACCACCAGGATCACGACCGCGTAGGCGGCCGCCTCGCGCACGGAGAGCGTGTTCGGGTCCTGCCCCAGGGCCCCGGACACGTAGTGGGGCAGGAACAGCGCGGAGAGCGAGACCGTGATCACGAAGTCGAGCACCGTCGCCCAGCCCGCGATGAAGCCGACGAGATCGCCCCACGCCCGCCGCGCCAGCGCCGAAGAGCCGCCCGGCTCGGAGATCGTGGCGCCGCCCTCGGCGTACGCCGCGGCGGCGAACGCGAACAGCACGCCGGCGGCGATGAAGACGACCGGCGTCAGCGAGAGCGCGTAGATCGCCGTCAGGCCGAGGGCGTAGTAGAGCGAGGATGAGATCTCGCCGTATGCCAGCGCATACAGCGACGGGGCGCCAAGGAATCGGCCCAGAGACGGGATCTTGCGCGCCATTGCGCAGAGAATACTGACCTCCGCGGACCCGCCAGGAGAGGTCTGATCCCGGGTGGCGGTCCTAGGCCATCGCGCGGCGCATCTCGGCCCGGCGGCGCTCGAGAAACGTGCGATCCGCCTCTCCGGGCGCGAGCTCGAGCGCCCGGGTGTAGGCGGCCAGCGCGTCGCCCGGACGGTCGAGCCGCCGGAGCATGTCCGCCCGGGCGGCGTGCAGCAGGTGGTAGCGGTCGAGCGCGCCCGACGCGGCCAGCGCGTCGACCAGCTCGAGGCCGCGCGCTGGACCGTCCGCCATCGAGACGGCGGCGGCGTGGTTCAGGTCGACGACCGGCGACGGAGCGAGCGCGGCCAGCTCCGCGTAGAGCTCGGCGACGCGCGCCCAGTCCGTCTCCGCGAACGTGCGCGCA
>JBKPMQ010000170.1:0-13243 GCA_046732235.1 Actinomycetota bacterium | reverse complement strand
GGTCATACGACTGCCACATGAACGGCCCGGTGCCCGGCGGCACCTTGTTGCCCGTCAGCTTGGGCGACGTGTTTCCGGGGACCGCGTATGCGAACGGCAGCGCCAGCTTGAAGAGGAACTCGGGGTCGGAGGCCGTCAGGTGGATGGTGAGCGTGTTGGCCGAGTCGTCGGCGACAACGCCCTTGGAGAGGTCGCAGTGCGACGGCTTGCACGCCGAGGCACCGACGATGCCGGAGTAGAACGACGTCGGCCCGGGGACGGTGAACTGGCGCTCGAAGGTCGTGACGAAGTCACTCGGCTTCAGCGTCGTCCCGTCGGAGTACTTGATGCCCTTCCGGATCTGGAACGTGTATGTCTTGCCACCGTCGGTCGGCGTCGGGATCTTCTCCGCGAGGTCGGGCACGACCTGGGTCCCCTCCGTGCCGCCGACGCGCTTGAACTGCACGAGCCCGTCGTGTGTGTCGATCAGAAGGGCCCATTGCTGAAGCGTGTAGTTCTGGGCCGGATCGGCGACGCCGAACGCGGAGCTCGCGAGGATGGTGAGGGTGCCGCCCTTCTTGGCGGAGGACGCACCCGAGCCCGCCGGGGCACTCGTCCCGCCGCCTCCGCCACCACCGCAGCCGGCCGCAATCACGACCGACGCGATGGCGATCATCGCAACCGCACCTCTCCAGAGTCGCTTCTCCATTAGCCCTCCTAGGAAGTTGACGCCGCGTGCTCTATGACGCCCCGGAAGCGACGATGTTAGTCACGCGGAGCAGGCGGCGTCGGCGACAACGCGATATGCGAGCGCCGCCGTCCGCGCCAGGCCCTCGGCCGCCGCGGCCGGCGCGGACATCACGGCGATCGCGATCCGGCGCTCGCCCTCGTCGACGAGGGCGACATCGTGGCGCACGGCGTCGAGCTCCCCCTGCTTCGACGAGACCACGCGGGACGGAGCCGCGGGCAGATAGCGGGGGACGATGTCGGTGTGGTGGGACTGGGCCATGGCGGCCAGCACGCGCCGGCACGCGGGAGCCGGGATACCGTCCGCGCGGGCGAGGGCGCACAGGAGGTCGGCCATGTCCGCGGCGCTCGTGGTGTTGTCCTCGCCGCGCTCGGCCGCGGCGACGTCCATCATCCGCCGCCGCAGGCGCGTGTGCTCGAGGCCCAGGGCGGCGGCCAGGTCGTTCACCGCGGCGATCCCCACCACGTCGATGACGACGTTCGTGGCCGCGTTGTCGGAGACGGCCAGCATGAGGAGGTCGAGCTCGGCCAGGGTCAGCTCCGTGTCCGGATGCATGCTCTCGAGGAGCCCGCCGCCGCCGGGGACGGGCGTCTCGCCGACTCGCACCCGATGCTCGGGGTCGATCCGGCCGGCGCAGGCGCCGCTCCAGAGCGCCGCCGAGACGAGCACCTTGATCGTGCTCGCGGCGGGCAACGGCACGCCGGCGTCACGCTCGTGGCGGCGGCCGCTCGAGACGTCGACGGCCGCGACCGCGATCACTGCCGGGGCCTGGCCCTAATCCTCGGACTCGTAGACACGGCGCACCGTGCGCACGCGGCCTTTCAGCTCCGCCGGATGCGGCTCCTCGACCACCTTGCCCGCCCCCTTGGCGGCGTGGACGATCTTGCCTTCGCCCACCCAGATCGCGATGTGGTCGCCGTAGCAGATCAGGTCGCCGGGCTGGGCCTGACGCAGCGCCACCTCGCGGCCGGCGCTCTCCTGCTGCGCCGCGCTGTGCGGGAGGAGCAGGCCGAAGCGGCGGTGCACCGCCTGCACGAGGCCGGAGCAGTCGAGCCCGTGGACGGTCACCCCGCCCCACTCGTAGGGCGCGCCCAGGAACATGAGCGCGGTCTCGGCGATCGCCTCACCCCCGGCCTTGCGGCGTGCGGCGGCGAGCGGCTCGGTGCGGAGCCCCGGCGCGACCAGCCACGTCCCCAGGTAGCGGTCGGCGGCCTGGGGCACGACGACCACGTGGGCCCGGTCCTTCTGCAGCGGCTCGCCGAGCGCGTCGGCCCGGATCCAGCCGGCGAGGCCGTCGGCGACGGTCACCTGGGCCCAGCCGTCCTCGTTCGCGGCCACGTCGATAGGGTCCGCGAAGAGCGCCTGGGTCACCTGTTCGGAGCTCTCGTCGGGCTTCTTGCGGATCGCCGTGAAGGGGAGGGTGCAGGAGGCCTGTTCCACCGGAATCATTCTATCGGGGCGGCCGCCCGCAAAGCGGCGCGAAGTGACGGAAGGGCGCGGACGCGCGGGCCCGCGCCCTCCCGCAGCGCTACTTGATCTCGACGGTGGCGCCGGCCTCCTCGAGCTTGGCCTTCATCTGGTCGGCCTCCTCGCGGGCGACGCCCTCCTTCACCGGCTTGGGCGCCTCGTCGGCGACCGCCTTCGCCTCCTTCAGGCCGAGGCCGGTCAGCTCGCGGATCACCTTGATGACCGGGATCTTGCTCTGCCCGGCCGACTCGAGGATGACGTCGAACGCCGTCTGCTCCTCCGCGGCGGCGCCGTCGCCGCCGCCTCCCGCGGCCGCACCCGGGGCGGCCATGACGGGCGCGGCCGCGGCGGCCGACACCCCCCAGCGCTCTTCGAGCGCCTTCTTCAGCTCCACGAGCTCGAGAACCGACATCTCCTCGAGCTGCTCTGGCGTCACTGGCATGCTGTTCTCCTCGTTCTCCTAGGCGGCCTCGGCCGCCTGTCGCTTCTCGATGTACTGGTCGAGGACGACCAGGAACTCCCGCAGCGGCGCTGCGAGCACGTTGTAGGCCCCCTGCACCGGGCCGGCGATGGCGCCGACCACCTGGGCCTGGAGCACGTCCTTCGGGGGCAGGTCGCCCAGCGCCCGGACGTCGGCAGCCGACAGGGTCTGGCCCTCCATCACCGCCCCCCGCACCTCGAGGATGCGGGTCTGGCGCGCGATCTCGGACAGCTTCTTCGCCGCCGCCGCCGGATCGTCGGCGACGAATGCGATCGCCGTCGGCCCTTCCAGGAGCGCGATCAGGTCAGGCCGGTCGGCCTGCTTGGCCGCGATCCGGGCGAGGGTGTTCTTCGTGACGTGGAACGTCGCCCCGGCCTCGCGCAGCGACTGGCGCACCTGCGCCACCTGGGTAACCGTGAGGCCGCGGTAGTCGGTCACGATCATCGCCGGCGCCTCCCGCATGTGCTCGGTCAGGCGCTCGACGACCCGCTCCTTCTGGTCTAGACGCAAACGGTGTCACCTCCTTTTGCAGCTCGCGTCCGCCGTGAGGCGACGCGAGCGCAAGGCGGCGTGAGCGGCTGCGCGGGCACCGGCCTCGGTCGGGTGGTCTTTTGAGCCCCGGCGGGCCCCGACGGTCTCTGGCGCGGACAGTTTGGCGGCGGAACTCTAGCCCAGCCAAGCGGGGTCTGACCCCGAACGGCGGCCGTGACAGTCTCGACGCAGTTCCGTTCGGGGTCAGACCCCGCTTCTCGCCCTAGACGGCGGCGGACTCCTCCATGAGGTCGCGGACGCGGCTCGCGTCGATCTTTACACCCGGGCCCATCGTCGACGTGATCGTGATCGAGCGCAGGTAGCGACCCTTCGCCGCCGCCGGCTTCGCGCGCAGGATCTCGTCGAGGACGGCGCCGTAGTTCTCGACCAGCGCACGCTCCTCGAACGACTTCTTGCCGATCGCCACGTGGATGATCCCGGTGCGGTCGGTGCGGTACTCGATCTTGCCCGCCTTGATGTCCGAGACCGCCTTGGCGAGGTCGAAGGTGATCGTGCCCGCCTTCGGGCTCGGCATCTTGCCCTGCGGGCCGAGGATGCGGCCCAGGCGGCCGACGGTGCCCATCATGTCGGGAGTGGCGATCGCGACGTCGAAGTCGGTGAAGCCCTCCTGCACGCGGGCGGCGAGGTCGTCGGCGCCGACGACGTCCGCTCCGGCGTCCTCGGCCTCCTTCGCCTTCTCGCCCTGGGCGAACACCGCCACCGTCACGGAGCGGCCGGTGCCGTGGGGCAGGAACAGCGTGCCACGCAGCTGCTGGTCGGCGTGGCGGACGTTCACGCCGAGGCGCATGTGCACCTCGACCGTCTCGTCGAACTTGGCCGTCTCGAGCGACTTCAGCGTCCGCACCGCGTCGAGCGGCGGGTACGTGCGCTCGCGGTCCACCTGGGCGCGGGCGGTCGTGTAGCGCTTGCCGGCCATCAGGCCCCCACCTCCACGCCCATCGAGCGGGCCGTGCCGGCGATGATGTGCATCGCGGCGTCGACGTCGTTCGCGTTCAGATCGGGGAGCTTCGTCTCGGCGATCTCGCGCAGCTGGGCGCGGCTGATCGTCCCCACCTTCATCCGGTTCGGCTCGCCCGACCCCTTCTCGAGGTTGAGCGCCTCGCGGATCAGCACCGCCGCGGGCGGCGTCTTCGTGATGAACGTGAACGAGCGGTCCTCGAACACGCTGATCTCGACCGGCGTGATCCGGCCGGCGTTCGGGCCCTGCGTGGCGGCGTTGAACGCCTTGCAGAATTCCATGATGTTGACCCCGTGCTGGCCCAGCGCCGGGCCCACCGGGGGCGCCGGGTTGGCCTGGCCGGCCGGGATCTGCAGCTTGATGACCTTGATGACCTTCTTCGCCATACCTCACCTCTCGTGTGGTGCAAGCGCCCGGGCAGGGCTCCCACGGTTTCCTTCAGCGACGGCGGATCATAGCTTCCATGTCCGCACCATCCCCGCGAGCATCGGGTAGACGAGCACCGACATCATGCCCGCGCCCACCAGCCCGGCCGACGTGCTCGTGCGCATCTCGCCGGCGGCGATACCCAGGGTGGTGATGGCGACGATCAGGGGCAGGCCGGTGGACGCGTAGAGGGCGAGCGCCCGTCGCTCCCCGACCGGCAGCGCGCGGCGCGAGAGGACGAAGGTCGGCAGCCCCCGCACGACCAGCAGGAGGACGAGGAAGAGCAGGAGCTTCTCGATGCCTGCCGCCTCGCCGATGACGGCGTCGAGGTCGAAGCGCATCCCGGTCACGACGAAGAAGATGGGCACGAAGACGCCGAACGCGACCGCGTCGAGCTTCGGCTGGAGCAGCCGCCGCGATGCCGGGCCGGCGGCGATGGAGACGAGCATCCCGGCCGAGAACGCGCCGAGCACGACGTCGAGCTCGAGCAGGGACGTGAGGTAGACGAGCCCGGCCAGCACGAGCACCGACAGCCGCACCGCCAGCTGCCCGGTCGCCTCCATCGTCCTCTCGATCACGGCCACGATCCGGTGCGGGCGCACGTGCGGGGCGGCGATCGCAGCCGCCACCGCTACGAGCGCGAACGCGAGCAGCAGGAAGACCGACAACGGGCGGTCCGTGGAGCCCGTGAGCAGGAGCGCGATCAGCACGATCGGGCCGAGCTCGCCCACCGCCCCCGCCGCCATGACGAACCCGCCGAACTCGCCCTCGAGGTCGCCGGTGTCGCGCAAGATCGGCGTGAGGGTGCCCAGCGCGGTCGTCGAGAGGGCGCAGCCGACAAACAGGTAGTCAACGATCACCCCCGCCGCCTCGAGGCCCGCGGCGATGCTGAACGCGAGCGCGAGCGACACGAGCCAGGTGACGGTCGCGAGCCGCGCCGGGGTGCCACGCACCCGCTCTGGCTCGAGCTCGAACCCTGCCAGGAAGAAGAGGAACGCGAGGCCGAACTGCGACAGCAGATCGGCGAGCGGCGTCACGTGGACGAGGTCGAGCGCGGGCGGGCCGACGATGATGCCGAGGACGATCTCGACGACGACGAGCGGCGGCGCCATCCGCGGCACGAGGTCGGCCACGATCGGCGCGGCAGCGGCGAGGGCGATGATCCCGACGAGCGCGGCGAGGTCGATCTGCACGGCCGCGACCCTCTCACATCGCCGCCACCCGGGGAAACCCCCGGATCTGACACCGGCTTTGGTGCATCACCGGTGCCTGGCACCGGATATTCACACAGGTGGCTGACACCGGCTTTGCTGCGTAACCGGTGCCAGGCAACTGATATCCACACAGGTGGCCGGTGTGGCGGGGGCGACCGTTCACGCCCTCCGGGGTTGGTGGCCTCTCGTTACGTGGCGGCTGGGGTGGGACAGCCCTCCGAACCCCAGGACGCCGGTGGCGAGGGCCGCCGCCGGCGGCGGTGTTCGGAGCACTGTCCCGAAAGAAGATCCAGGCCGTCGACGCCTAGATCTTCTTGACCTTGTCGAACTCGAGCTCGACGGGGACCTGGCGCTCGAAGATCGAAACCAGCACCTTGAGCTTGCCCTGGTCCTCGTTGATCTCGGCGATCTCGCCGTCGAAGTCCGCCAGGTAGCCGGACGTGATCTTCACGCTGTCGCCCATCGAGAACTCGGCCTTGGCCTTCGTCTTCTGCTCGGCCTGGGCGACGGCCGTATGCAGCATGCGGTCGACCTCGGGCTGGCTCAGCGGCACCGGCTTGTTCTGCGAGCCGACGAACCCGGTCACCCCCGGGGTGTTCTTCACGAGCGTCCAGGCGTCGTCGGTGAGGTCCATGTTCACGAGCACGTAGCCCGGCCACAGCCGCCGCTCCGTCTGCACCTTCTGCCCGTCCTTCGTCTCGACGACGGACTCGGTCGGCACCACGACGCGGCGGACGGTGAGCTCCTGGCTCATCGACTTGACCCGGTGCTCGAGGTTGGCCTTGACCTTGTTCTCGTGCCCGGAATAGGTGTTGATCACGTACCAGCGAAACATGGCGTCCTACTTTTGCAGATCGATCAGCCTGGAGGCGAGGTGGGCGAACGCCTGGTCGAGGCCGTACAGGTAGCCGCCGACGAGGACGCAGGCGGCGATGACGACCATGGTCGACTGCCACGTCTGCTGGCGGTTGGGGAAGTCCACCTTCGCGAGCTCCGAGCGGACCTCGCCGCCGAACCCGAGCAGGCCGCGAACGCCGCGCCGGCGCTCGACCTCACCGCCGGACTGGCTCTTGGGCTTGCCCGCGAGCGGCGCGCTCACCGACCGGCGGCTGTTGGCCCCCGCGGCGGGCCTCCCCCTTCGCGACGTCGATCGTGCCATCGCGGTTAGCGCGTCTCCCGGTGCGGCGTGTGATGCCCGCACCAGCGGCAGTACTTCGAGAACTCGATCCGGTCGGGCGAGTTTCGCTTCGATTTGTTCGTCTGATAGTTGCGCCGCTTGCATTCCTGGCACGCGAGCGTGACCAGGACGCGGACACCGGACTTCGCCACGGGAGGCTCCTCGTTCCACGGCGCCGCCACCGGCGCCGATCAGGCAGGATACACGGAACGTGATTCGCCGAAAGACGGTCGCGAAGCTACGGGCCTGGGCGGTGGTGAAGGTGGATGCGAAACGCCCGTGCTGGGAGTAGCATCGCCTTTTGGTCCAAAGGCAACCCAAAAGGGAGGGCTCGTGAAGCGTTTGTTCAGACCTGGGTGGCTGGCGGGGGTCGCCGTGCTGGCGGTCGTCGCAGTCGCCGCCGGCTGCGGGAGCGGCGGGTCGGGTGGAACCTCGGGCGGAAACGCCGGAGGCTCCTCGCCGTCTTCCTCTGCGCCGGAGGTCAAGATCGGGCTCGTCACGGACATCGGTGGCCTGAACGACCGCAGCTTCAACCACCTTGCGTACCTCGGCCTCCAGAACGCCGAGAAGCAGCTGGGCGCGCAGGGCGAGGTGCTCCAGTCGACCGCCGACTCGGACTACGTGCCCAACCTGCAGACCGCGGCCGCGCACGGCGACAACCTCGTCATCGCCGTCGGGTTCCTCATGGAGAGCGCGGTCGAGAAGGTCGCGAAGGCCTTCCCGAACACGAATTTCGCCATCATCGACTCCGGCCCCACGAAGCCGATCCCGAACCTGAAGAGCCTGCTGTTCCACGAGCAGGACGGCGGCTACATCGCCGGCTACCTGGCCGGCCTCGTCACCAAGACGAACGTCGTCTCGACGGTCGGCGGGCAGAAGATCCCGCCGGTCGACCACTACATCGCGGGCTTCCAGGCCGGCGCCAAGGCAGCGAACCCGCAGGTGACGACGCTGAACGCCTACTCGCAGAGCTTCACCAACCAGGCGGCCTGCAAGGAGCTCGCCCTGAACCAGATCTCCCAGAAGTCCGACGTCGTCTTCCAGGTCGCGGGCGGGTGCGGGCTCGGGGCCCTGTCGGCCGCCAAGGAGAAGGGCGTCTGGGGCGTCGGCGTCGACGCCGACCAGGCCTACCTGGGCGACTACATCCTGACGAGCGCGGTCAAGAAGGTGGACGTGGCCGTGTTCGACACGATCAAGGAGATCCAGAACGGGACGTTCAAGGGCGGCACGACCGACTTCTTCACCGCCCAGAACAACGGCGCGGGAATCGGCAAGATCAGCCCGAAGGTGCCGGCGGACATCGTGAACAAGCTGAAGCCGATCGAGCAGCAGATCGCATCGGGCAAGATCACGCCGCCCGACACCGTCAAGTGACAGCTCGCCGGGGGCGGGCCCGCGCGGCCCGCCCCCGGCGATCACGGAGATGGCCGAGCACCCAGCCCTCGAACTGCGCGGAATCACCAAGCGCTTCGGCAGCCTGGTGGCCAACGACGCGATCGACTTCGAGCTCGCCCCCGGCGAGGTGCACGCCCTCCTGGGCGAGAACGGCGCCGGCAAGTCCACGCTGATGAACGTCCTCTACGGGCTCTACCAGCCCGACGCGGGCGAGATCCGGATGGACGGGAAGCCGGTCCGGATCAGCTCGCCCAAGGACGCGATCGAGCTCGGCATCGGGATGGTGCACCAGCACTTCATGCTGATCCCGGTGATGACCGTCGCCGAGAACGTCGTGCTCGCCTCCGAGCCGACGAGCGGCCCGTTCCTCGATCTGGCGGCGGCCCGCAAGCGCGTCCTCGACGTGTCGAACAGCCTCGGGCTCGCCGTCGACCCCGACGCGCGCGTCGAGGAGATCTCGGTCGGCATGCAGCAGCGCGTCGAGATCGTGAAGGCGCTCTACCGCAATGCCCAGATCCTGATCCTGGACGAGCCCACGGCGGTTCTGACCCCGCAGGAGGCGACCGACCTCTTCCGGATCCTGAACACGCTGCGAAACGACATGGGCACGTCGATCATCTTCATCACGCACAAGCTCGGCGAGGTGCTCGACCTGGCCGACCGGATCACCGTCCTGCGCCGCGGCCAGGCGGTCGAGACGGTCCCGCGTGAGGGCGCGACCGAGGAGAGCCTGGCCCGGCTCATGGTCGGCCGCGAGGTGCTCCTGCGCGTGCAGAAGGAGCCGGCCCACCCGCGGAAGCCGGTGCTCGAGGTGCGCGACCTGCACGTGGCGGACGACCGCGGCCTCGAGGCCGTGCGCGGGCTTTCGCTCGAGGCCCGGGCCGGCGAGATCGTCGGCATCGCCGGCGTCGACGGGAACGGCCAGGCGGAGCTCGTCGAGGCGATCACCGGGCTGCGCCGCCCGACGGCGGGCACGGTCAGCGTCTCGGGGCACGATCTGACCCGCGCCGACGCCCGCGCGAGCCTCGACGCGGGCATCGGCCACATCCCCGAGGACCGCCAACGGCGCGGCCTCGTGCTCGAGTTCTCGCTCGCCGAGAACCTCGCGCTGCGCGACTACCGCCGGGTGCCGGTCTCGCGGCTCGGCATCCTCTCGCCGCGGCGGATCGTCGCGAAGGCGCGCGGGATCCTGGAGGAGTTCGACGTCCGCGGCGGCGGCCCGCAGACGCCGGCGTTCGCGCTCTCCGGCGGCAACCAGCAGAAGGTCGTGATCGCCCGCGAGGTCTCCGACAACCCGGACCTTCTGGTCGCGGCGCAGCCCACCCGCGGGCTGGACGTCGGCGCGATCGAATTCGTCCACCGGCGCCTGGTCGAGGAGCGCGACCGCGGCCGCGCGATCCTGCTCGTCAGCTTCGAGCTCGACGAGATCCTCGGCCTCTCCGACCGGATCCTCGTCATGTACCGCGGCGAGATCGTGGGCGAGTACGGCCCCGACGTGTCGGAGCTCGACCTGGGCGTGGCGATGGCCGGCGGCGGCCGGGAGACGGCGGCGTGAGCGCCCCGGAGCCCACGAGCCTGTTCGACCGCGTCGGCTCGGCGCTGAGCGCCCGCGCGGAGGGGGTGCTGCTCCCGATCGGGACGACGGTGCTCGCGTTCGTCGTCGGCGGGCTGGCCGTCCTCGCCGCCGGCCACAACCCGATCACGGCGTACAACGCGATCTTCAAGGGCACCGGCCTGAACTACGTCCTGCCGTGGACGTCCAGCAGCGACAAGATCTTCGCCGCGATCAACCTGCAGCAGACGCTAATCGAGACGACGCCGCTGATCCTGACCGCCCTCGCCGTCGCGTTCGCGTTCCGCTGCGGCATGTTCAACATCGGCGGCCAGGGCCAGTACTTCGTCGGGCTGATCTGCTCGCTCTGGGTCGGCCTCCACTTCGCCGGGATGTCGCGCCCGCTGCACGTGTTCCTGGCGATGCTCGCGGCCGTCATCGGGGGCGCGATCTGGGGCGGCATCGCCGGCGGGCTGAAGGCGGCGGTCGGCGCCCATGAGGTGATCTCGACGATCATGCTGAACTGGATCGCGTTCTACGGCGGCCAGTACCTGTTCGAGCTCGGCGGCCCGCTGCAGGGCTCCGAGCGCTCGGTGCCGAAGTCGAACCCGATCGCGCACTCGGCCCAGCTGCCCGCGATCTGGGGCAACCTGCAGCCGCTCCACGCGGGCATCTTCATCGCCCTCTTCGCGCTCGTCGTCTACTGGTTCATCCTCAACCGCACCACGCTCGGATTCGAGGTGAAGGCGGTCGGGTTCAACCCCGAGGCGGCCCGCTACGGCGGCATCTCGGTGTCGGGCAAGTACATCATCGCCCTCGCCATCTCGGGCGCCTTCGCCGGCCTGGCCGGCTCGATGGACATCCTCGGGTGGGAGTTCTCGATCGCGACGAACGACATCCAGGTGAGCCAGATCGGGTTCATCGGCATCGCCGTCGCGCTGCTCGGGCGCGGCCGCCCCATCGGGATCGCGCTGGCGGCGCTCCTCTTCGGCGGCCTCGAGGTGGGGACGTCCACCCGCGCGCTCGATCCGACGGTGTTCCCGCCGGAGCTGGCCGGCAACCTGGCCACGATCATCCAGGGGCTGATCGTCCTCTTCGTCGGCGCCGAGCTCCTGCTCGTCTACGCGTGGCGGGCCCGGCGGGCCCGGCCGGCACAGCCGACGCCGCGGCTGGACACGAGCCTGCGGGAGGAGGCGCTGTGAGCGCCGTCGCCGCCAACCTCCGCGCTCGGGTGCCGACGGGCGCCCGCGCGATCGGCCTGATCGGCGTCGCGTTCGGGTTCCTGGCGGTGTGGCTGGCGCTGCCGCCGTTCGAGGTGCGGGCGCAGGGCGCGCCGGTGGCGCTCGCGGTCATCGGCCTCGGCTGCGGGGCGTGGGCGCTGCAGGGGCGGGAGTGGCGGGCCGGCGGCTGGGCCGTCGGCGTGGCAGTCGTCGCCGTCCTGATCTCCGCCTGGGCGCAGGGCCGCTCGACGACGACGCTCGCCGCCATCGTGAACGCCGGCCTGCTCGCCTCGACGCTGCAGTACGCCACCCCGCTCGGCTGGGCCGCGATCGGCGGCGTGCTCTCCGAGCGCGCGGGCGTCGTCAACATCGGCCTCGAGGGGATGATGCTGAACGGGGCGTTCTTCGGCATCTGGGCGGCCGCATGGAGCGGCACATGGGTCGTCGGGCTGCTCGTCGCCATCCTCGCCGGCGGCGTGCTCGCGGCCGTCCATGCCGTCTTCACGATCCACCTGCGCGCTGACCAGATCGTGATCGGCACGGCGATCAACTTCCTCGCCCTCGGCGTGACGGGCTACATGTTCATCGACATCTACGGCGACCAGGGCACGCCCGCGAGCGTGTCCATGGTCCCGGACGTGAGCATCCCCGGGATCCGCAGCCTGCCCGGCGTCATCGGGGTCTTCGGCAGCCTGAACCTGATGATCTGGCTGCTGTTCGCGTCCATCATCATCGTCCATGTCGTGCTCTTCCGGACGCCGATCGGGCTGCGCATCCGGTCGGTCGGCGAGCACCCCCGGGCGGCGGACACGGTCGGGATCTCGGTCTACGGTATCCGCTACGCGGCGGTGATCCTCTCGGGGATGCTGGCGGCCCTCGGCGGCGCCTACCTCTCGATCGGCTTCGTCGGCTCGTTCGACCAGAACATGACGGCGGGCCGCGGGTTCATCGCGCTCGCCGCGATGATCTTCGGCAAGTGGCGCCCGTACGGCGCCTTCGGCGCATGCCTGCTCTTCGGCTTCGCGAGCGGGCTCGCCGACCGCCTCCAGCAGAGCGCCGACGTGTCGGTGAACCTGCTCTCGACCCTGCCCTACGTGCTGACGCTGATCGCCCTGGTCGGGCTGATCGGGCGCTCGCGGCCGCCCGCCGCCGACGGCCGCCCGTACGTGAAGGAGTGAGCGCGCGGACTGTCCCCGCCCGGGTGGCGGGGACAGTCCGCGGGTCGCTCAGGTTGCGGTCGTCTCCGCCGGCTCGCGCCGGCGGTCCGCTTCGGCGGCCGCCGCCTCACGCTGGACCGGCGGCTCGATCGTGATGTTCGGGAGCGCCCGGTCGAGCCAGCGCGGGATCGTCCAGGAGCGCTCGCCGAGCACCGAGAGCAGCGCCGGTACGAGCGTCATGCGCACGACGAGGGCATCCGTCAGGATGGCGACGCCGAGCAGCAGGCCGAACTCCTTCGACACGCGGTCGGGGTTCAGCAGGAAGGCGAAGAACACCGCCGACATGATGAAGGCCGCGGCCACGATCACGCGGCCGACGCCCGCCATCCCGTCACGCACCGACTGGAACGTGCTGCTGCCGTGGACGTGCTCCTCGCGGACGCGGCTCATCAGGAACACCTCGTAGTCCATCGAGAGGCCGAACAGGATCGCGAACGCGATCGGCGGCACGAAGCTCTCGATCGGCCCGGTGCGGTCGAGGCCGATGATGCCCATCCCGTGGCCGAGCTGGATCACGAACGTGAGGGCGCCGAAGCCGACCACCGCCGAGGCGAGGGTCGTGAGGGCCGCCTTGACGGCGACCACCAGCGAGCGGAACGCCATCGCCATCACGAGGAACGTGATCCCGACGATATAGAGCAGGAACCACGGCGTCCGCGAGAAGATGCGGTCGCCGATGTCGGTGAACGCGGCGTTCGAACCCGACACGTAGGCGATCGCCGTCGACCCGCGCAGGGTGTCCGGGATGACCGTGTGCCGGAGCGTCGAGACGATGTCGTCCGTCTGCGAGTCCTGCGGCTTGTACTTCGAGTAGGTGTTGATGATCGCCACCGACGCCTGGCCGGGCGTCTTGGCGT
>JBKPMQ010000169.1:0-23744 GCA_046732235.1 Actinomycetota bacterium | reverse complement strand
ATGGTTCCCCCACGAGCCCCCTCCTTCGAGAGGGCGGCGAACCCCGGCGGCGCTGCGGCGAGAACGCGGTCTCGCCTCCGCCGCCGAGCCCACTGCGGTGGCAGCGGCCCGTGGCCGCGTCGCCCCCGCCAGGCGCAATGCTGGTTTAACGTGGGGAAACCCATGGTTCCCCCACGAGCCCCCTCCTTCGCGAGGGCGGCGAACCCCGGCGGCGCTGCGGCGAGAACGCGGTCTCGCCTCCGCCGCCGAGCCCACTGCGGTGGCAGCGGCCCGTGGCAGCGTCGCCCGTCATCAGCCGCGCGAACATCAAGGAGAACCTCGTGACCGAACAGGCGATCGACTCGGCTCTGGCTCAGCTGGCGCAATTCCCGCTCCTCGACGCGCTCTACGGACGGCGCTCGCGCCGCTTTCCGATGGGCGGCAGCATCCCCGACGGGCTGCTCGCCTACACCTCGAAGCACGACCACGTCCCCCTGAGCGAGCTCGAGACGCTCCTCATCCTCACCGCCATGGCGGGGACGACCGGCTGGCACTACGGCATCACCCGCCACGCCCGCTACGCCCCCCACTTCGCCAACTACAACGGCGCCGCCGCCGGCCGCACCATCCCGTCGGCGGCCGGGTTCCACACGAGCGAGCTCTTCTACACCGACGACTCCGGCCTCTACTACTTCCCGACGCGCGACGCCGGTGCGCTCGTCGATCCGGCCGAGGAGGAGATCACCGCCGCGCTCATGATCGAGCGCCACCGCGACCGGATCGTGAAGCTCTCCGACGAGCGGCTCTACCTGCCGCGCGAGGAGCCGTATCTCGAGGGGCACAACACCTGGATCGCGAACGAGCCCGGCTCGCTGCTCGCAATCCCGGTGGCCGACATCGCCCAGCATCACATCGCGAACATCTGCTTCTTCACCCAGAACGGCTTCTGCCTGGTCGACGACATCAACGGGCGCCCGATCCCGGGGATCGAGCAGTTCGAGGGCCTCGTGGACACGGGCGAGCCGGTGCCGCTCTCCTTCGTCGAGCAGTACTCGCTCACCGAGGCGACGGCCGAGCTGATGGTGTCGAGCTACAACGGCGCCCTGCTGCTGCAGGCGATGGGCCTCGGCGGCTGGTCGTACGACGGCATCGAGCACATGGCGCTCCTGGGCGCGTCGGGCGAGGCGGACGTGCCCGGCCTCGGCTTCCGCTACGACACCGACCCGCGCTGGGGCACGCCCAATCCGACCGGGCGCACCGACGGCACGTTCCACGCGTTCTGCCCGCCGCACTTCCCGACGATGGCCGCCGCGGTCGAGGCGTTCGCCGAGCGCAAGTTCGGCCCGGGCGGCCCGTATCACCCGGACACGCCCGGGGCGTGGACGGAGTCGTCCGCGATCCGGGCCTCCGCGGAGCCCTACTCGGAGGAGTTCAAGGCCTGCGTGACGCTCCAGTGCGACTACACGCTCGAGACGTGGGGCAAGTTCCCCGGCACCGTGCCGAGCGTGTGGGTCATGAACGTCCTCCAGGCGCAGCACCTCGATCTCGACTTCTACGACCGGTTCTTCCGCCCGGGCGCGGTCCTCGACACCCACCGCCGCCATTTCGAGGTCTGGCACGCCGGCTAATCGGGGTCAGACCCCGAACGGCGGCCGTGACAATTCCGTTGCAGTTCCGTTCGGGGTCTGACCCCGGTCCGCGGCGGTTGCAGGCGGTCAAAGTTCATGATGTAATGACAAATCGTCGGCACCATCTTCCGCCAAGGGGGCGACGCGATGAGCGCACATGACGAGTTCGGCAAGATCGAGGTCTACGGCATCGACATCATCCGCGACGAGCATCGCCACGGCTCGCCGCGGGAGCTCTTCTGGCCGTGGTTCGGGGCCAACTCGACGTTCATCAACATGATCGCCGGCGGGGTGCTGATCCTGCTCGGCCTGAACCTCTGGCAGGGCCTGCTGGCGGTGTTCGTCGGCAGCCTCGTCTTCGCGCTCGTCGGCGTCTGCAGCCTCCCCGGCCCGCGCGCGGGCACGGCGACGCTCGCGATCAGCCGCGCGGCGTTCGGGCTGCGCGGCAACCTGGTGCCGACGGTGTTCTCCTGGGCGACGACGCTCGGCTGGGAGACGATCAACATCATCCTCGGCACATTCGCGATGCGGACCCTGCTCGACCAGCTCGGCGTGCACACCCCGCACTGGATGCTCGCGCCCTTCCTGGTCCTCATGGCCGTGCTGACGTTCGCGATCCCGATGCTCGGGCACGCGACCCTGGTGGTGGCGCAGAAGTGGCTCTCGTACGTCCTCACGATCCTGACGGTCGTGATGGCCGCCCTCCTGATCGGGAAGGTGCACTGGGACTACCACCCCGGGCCGCTGGGCGCGTCGAACACCGTCGCGACCTGGTTCCTCGGCCTCACGGCCGTGCTCGGCGCCGGTGCCATGAGCTGGGTCAACTACGCCGCCGACTACTCGCGGTACCTCCCGCGCGACACGGACCGGAAGGCGATCGTCGGGTGGATCACCCTCGCGACC
Organism: Actinomycetota bacterium; assembly: GCA_046732235.1. GTDB lineage: Bacteria > Actinomycetota > Thermoleophilia > Gaiellales > JAICJC01 > JAICJC01. Next base: position 21,234 of record JBKPMQ010000169.1, on the reverse strand, counting down.
GTCATCCCGGGATGGCTCTACGGCGGCCTCGGCGTGATCCTGGGAACGCTCGTGGACACGTCTGACCCGGTCGGGAACCTGCCCGACGTCCTCCCGAACTGGTTCCTCTTCCCCTTCCTGGTCGTGATCATCGCGGGCGTCGTCGCGAACAACGTCATGAACAGCTACTCGAGCGGGCTCAACCTGCTCGCCCTCGGCATCCGCATGGAGCGGTACAAGAGCGTGTTCGTCGACGGCGTCATCACCGTCACCGCCGCCTGCATCGCCCTGTTCGTCTACGACTTCTCGACGGTGTTCACCGAGTTCCTCTCGCTGCTCGTCATCCTGCTCGCTCCGTGGGCGGGCGTGTTCGTCGTCGACTACTACCGCCGCCGCGGCAACTACCTGACCGACGACCTGATGCGGACCAGGGGAGGCGCGTACTGGTACCGCGACGGCGTCAACTGGACGGCGCTCTCGTCGCTCCTCGTCGGCGTGGTCGCCGGTGGGCTGGTTGCGAACACCGTCAAGTGGCAGGGCTTCGTCTCGATCGACTACCTCGGCGGCGCCGATCTCTCGCCGATCGTCGGATTCGCGGTCGGCGCCGGCCTGTACTACGCGATGACGAGGACGGCGGACGTGCCCGAGCCCGTGGCGGTCGCGCTCGGCGCGGAGACGGTGGACTGATGCCAGAGGCTCCGCTGCACCCGGCGCTCGCCCGTACCGGCGAGGGCGTCTGCGCCACCGGTAGCTTCAACATGCCGACCCGGGCGGAGTTCGGCCGCGGCATCGCCAACACGGCGGGAGCCGAGGCCGTCGCCCTGGGTGGGCGGCGCGCGGTGGTCGTCACCGACCCCGGCGTGATCGCGGCGGGGCTGGCGGACGGGGCGATCGAGAGCCTGCGGGCGGCGGGGGTAGAGGTGACCGTCTTCGACCACGTCCAGCCCAACCCGCGCGACATCCACTGCCTCGAGGGTGCGGAGGTCGCCGAGGGAGCCGACCTGCTGGTCGGCCTCGGCGGCGGGTCGGCCATCGATACGGCCAAGTGCATCGCGGTGCTGCTCACGAACGGCGGCCATCCCCGCGACTGGGAGGACTTCGGTGCGCTCGTCCGCGATCCCGTTCCCGTCGTCGCGATCCCGACGACGGCCGGCACCGGCAGCGAGGTGTCGCCCTCGGCGATCATCACGGACACGGTCCGCCGCAAGAAGATGAACCTCTTCGACCCCCGGATCTGCCCGCGGGTCGCCCTCGTCGATCCCGACCTGACGCTCACGATGCCCCCCGGGATGACGGCTGCGACCGGAATGGACGCCCTCAGTCACGCCGTGGATTCGCTCCACTGCCGCCTGGCGACTCCCGCATCGGATGCCATGGCGCTCGAAGGCGCGCGCCTGGTCGGCCTGTACCTCCGCCGCGCCCAGACCGCGCCGGGCGACGTGGAGGCGCGATGCGGGATGGCCCAGGCGAGCCTCGTCGCCGGCCTTGCGGTCGGCATCACCGACGTCTCCGGCTGCCACTGCCTGGCCGAGGCAATCGGCGCGGTCTACGACCATCCGCACGGCGTCTGCTGCGCCGCCACGATGCCGGCAATCATGGAGTACAACCTGCCGTACGTGGCCGACCGGTACGCCCGTCTCGCAGCCGCGTTCGGCATCGAGACGACGGGGATGGACGAGGAGGTGGCGGGCCGCGCGGCGATCGACGAGGTGCGGCGTCTGAACGCCGACCTCGGGATCCCCGAGCTCGGCGAGCTGATCGACGCGTCGGACCTCGACCTTCTCTCAGAGAAGGCGGCCGCGAACACGAGTGCGCCGTCGAACCCCCGTCCGGTCGACGCAGCCGCCTTCCGGGTCATGTTCGCGGCCGCCCTCCCGGCTGAGGCGGCGTAGGGGAACGGAGCGCGCGATACTGGGAGCGTGAAGCGCCCTCCCGCCGGCGGGGACCGGCTCGATCGCTCGAGCGTCGTACCGCTGTACTTCCAGCTCCAGGAGCTGCTCAAGGAGCGGATCGAGCTCGGGATGTGGCGGCCCGGCGAGGCCATCCCCCCGGAGCTCGAGCTGTGCGAGACCTTCGACGTGAGCCGCACGGTCGTCCGGCAGGCGCTCGCCATCCTGGAGCAGGACGGCCAGATCACGCGCACGCGCGGCCGGGGGACGTTCGTCTCGGCGCCGAAGGTGGAGCAGCGCGCCGGTGGTCTCAGCCGCCTGCTGGCTGTCCCGGGCCCCGAGGCCGATGTCACCATCCTCGACAGGCGGTCCCAGCCGGCGCCGCGCCGGATCGCCGACCAGCTCGAGCTCGAGGCCGGCGACGAGATCCTGCGGGTCATGAGCCTGCTTCGCATCCGCGGTGCGCCGGTGGCGCTCTTCGACTCGTTCTTCCCGAAAGCCGCGGGGCAGAGCCTCCGGCGGGCGCTGCCGGCGGCGCTGCCCGGCCGCGCACGGAGCGTCGTCGCACGCGGGGTCTCGCTCTCGCGCGCGAGCGTCGCCATCGAGACGAGCTTCTGCAGCAAGTGGGAGGCGGAGCAGCTGCAGATCCCCTTCCACGGAGCCGTGTTCGTCACGCTCATCACCGAGTACCGGCGCGTCGGCGGCGGCGACCGGCCGTTCGAGGTCGCGCGGGCGGTGTACCGCGTCGACCGCGTGCAGTTCCATCTCGAGCTCGCGCCGGACGGCGTCGCCGCACAGGCCACCTGGCAGCTGGCCGATGCCCGCTGAGCGGTAGAGTCGAACGCGTGGGAGGCACGGGGATCGCGCGCGTCGAGGTCTACGGCTACGAGCTGACGTACGTCGGCGAGGAGTACGTGATGTCGGGCGGGCGCTCGATTGCCTCGCTCGACTCGACGGTCGTCCGCGTAGTCACCGAGGACGGGGTCGAGGGGTACGGCGAGACCTGCCCGCTCGGCAGCACCTACCTGGCCGCGCACGCCGAGGGGGCCCGGGCGGCCCTGCGCGAGCTGGCGCCGGCCGTGGTCGGCGTCGATCCGGCCGCGTTCCTCGTCCTCCACGACCGGATGGACGGCGTGCTGGCCGGGCACGCGTACGCGAAGAGCGCAATCGACGTCGCCTGCTGGGATGCGGCCGCGCGCGCCCAGGGGGTTTCCGTGACGACGCTCCTCGGCGGCCTTCGCAACGCGTCGTTCCCGCTCTACGTCGCCATCCCGCTCGGCGAACCGGCGGCGATGGCCGAGCACGTTGCGGGGCTCTCGGCGGAGGGGATCACCCGCTTCCAGCTCAAGGTCGGGGAGGGTCCCCGGGCCGACGCCGAGCGGGTGCGGGCCGTGCTGGCGCGGTGCGGGCCGGACGACGTCGTGGTCGCCGACGCGAACGGCCGCTACACGACGCAGGAGGGTGTGGCCGCGGTCGGCCTGCTGGCCGGCCTCGACCGCGTGTACGTCGAGCAGCCCTGCCCGACGCTCGAAGCATGCCGGTACGTGCGCGAGCGCTCGGCGCTCCCGTTCGTGCTCGACGAGTGCATCTCCGACGTCCCGTCGCGCGTGTGCGCACACGACGCCGGGGCGATGGAGGCCTTCAACCTCAAGATCTCGAAGGTGGGCGGACTCACGAAGGCCCGCCAGATGCGCGACCTGGCCGACGCGCTCGGCCTCTCGGTGACGATCGAGGACACCTGGGGCGGCGATCTCGTAACGGCGGCCGTCTCGCATCTTGCGGCGAGCACACGTGCACGTACGCTCTTCACGGTGTCGTTCATGAACGACTGGACGCAGGAGCACGTGGCGGGGTACGAGCCCCGGTCGTCGGGTGGACGCGGGTCAGCGCCCACCGGCCCCGGGCTGGGGGTCGAGGTGGATCCGGGCAGGTTGGGGGCGCCACTCTGGAGCACTGCGGAATGACGTGAACGAGCCGCCCAGCCTCAGCCTGCGCGAGGTGGCCGATCGCGCCGGAGTCGCGATGTCGTCGGTCTCGCGCGTCCTCTCGGGGCATCCGGACGTGAGCGCGGCGATGCGCGCGCGGGTGATGGCCGTGGTGGAGGAGCTGGGCTACGAGCCGAACATGCTCGCCGCCAGCCTGCGGCGGGGCTCGACGATGACGGTCGCCGCGGTCGTGCGCGACGTCTCCTCGCCGTTCTACGCCGCGATGGCGCTCGCCGCCGAGGCCGCGCTGCGCGACGAGGGCTACGCTATGCTCGTGTCGAGCTCCCAGGGCTCGCCGGAGCTGGACGCCGCCCAGGTGAGCCAGTTCCGGCGCCGGCGCGTCGACGGCCTGCTCCTGTCCGTCGCCGACGAGTCCGACGAGAGCACGCAGGAGGAGGTGCGGCGGCTGCGGTCGCCGGTCGTGCTCGTCGACTGCGAGCTCGCCGGGGTGGAGGGAACGAGCGCTGTTCTGTGCGACCACGCCGGCGGGATCGAGCGCGTCGTCGAGCAGCTGCGCGGCCTCGGTCATCGCCGGATCGCCCTCGTCGCCGGCCGGGTGGCGTCGCGGCCCGCCCGGGAGCTCGTCCGCGCGTTCGAGGCGACCTGCGGATGGCTCTCGATCGCCGCGGCGGTCGAGCGCGACGTGATCGACCCGGCCGGCGCGAAGGCGGCGATGGTGCGGCTGCTCGACGCGCGAGCGCGACCCACGGCGGTGGTCTCCGGCTCGGCGGCCATCCTGCCCGGCGTCCTGCATGCCGTCCGCGCCGCCGGCCTCCGCGTCCCGGCGGACATCTCGGTGGTGACCTTCGACGATGCGCCGCTGCTCGAGGCGGTGGAGCCGCCGATCGCGGCCTTCGACCGCGACCCTGTGGCCGTGGGCCACGAGGCTGCCCGCCTGCTCCTTGCCCGTATCCGCGGCGGGCCGCCGGAGACGGCGTCGGTCGCGATCCAGTTCACGCCCCGCGCGAGCTGCGCGCCGGCGCCCGGCCTCTAGGCCATCCGGCCCTCGGGCGGTGCGGGACGCCGGCGCGCCGGGGTGGGAGAACCCGTACACTCGGAGACATGCTGAGCGTGCAGGCGACGCCGGCCGCCCACGTCGAGGCGGGGCCGGCGATCGTGCGGGTGGCCTGTCCCCGGTCGCGGCCCGCGGCCGAATGCGGGTTTCTGCGTGTGCCGCTCGACCGCCGCCACCCTGACGGGCGCAGGATCCGGATCTACTTCGAGCGGTACTTCCGCGCACAGCGGTCACAGCCGCAGCTGTCGACCGTGCTCTCCATCGAGGGTGGCCCGGGATACTCGACCACCGCCGACCGGGCTGCCCGGCTGCAGCTGTGGCGGCCGGTCTCGGCTCATCGCGACCTGCTGCTGGTCGACCTGCGCGGCACGGGGCGCTCGGGGGCGCTCAACTGCCGCGCGTTCCGGCACCACATCCTCCCGTACGTCATCCGCGCCGGCCGCTGCGCGGCCCAGATCGGGCCCAAGCGGGACGACTACGACACGTCGCAGTCGGTGCAGGACCTGAAGGCGGTCGTCGACGCGCTCGGCATCCGCCGCCTCGACGTGTACGGCGACTCGTACGGGTCGTACACCGCCCAGGCGTTCGCCGTCCGCTACCCGCACCTGCTGCGCTCGCTCGTCCTGGACGGCACGTACCAGCTGCCGGGATCGGATCCGGCCTTCGCCGACCTGGCCGCGAGCACGCAGAGCTCGCTCCACCTGGCCTGCGAGCGCCGGCCGGGGTGCCCCGCCGGACGCCATCCGCTGGCGCTGCTCGGGAAGCTCCTGCGGCACGTGCGCAGCCGCCCGATCGTGGGCGTCGCGCCGGACGGCGACGGGGTGATGACGCACGTCAGGGCGGATCCGGACAGGCTCGCCCAGCTCCTCCAGTCCGGCTTCTACTACCAGGGCGTCTGGCGGGACATCTTCGCCGCGACCCGCTCCGCGTTCGCGGGCGACACGCAGCCGCTGCTGCGGCTCGTCGCGGAGACCGAGACGACGGACGGCCCGAACGGCGACCCGCGCGAGTTCAGCGAGTCGCTCTACCTGTCCGTGATCTGCCACGACTATCCGGAGATGTGGCCCGTGGGGACGCCGGTCTCGGAGCGCGCGCCGTTCATCAGCGCGGCCCTTGCGTCGTACCCGGCGGGGACGTTCACGCCGTTCACGGCCAAGGAGTGGACCGGCCTCGACTACGAGGGCGCGCTCGCATGCCTGAACTGGCCGCCAGCCAGGGTCTCCGACCCGCCGGTGGCGTCCTCGGCGCCGTATCCGCACGTGCCGACGCTGATCCTGGACGGCGACCTCGACAACATCACGCCGCTCGGAGACGCCCGCATCGTCGCCTCGCGGTTCCCCGACAGCACGCTCGTCGTCGTGCAGAACAGCGGCCATGTGACCGCCCTGCTGGATCAGAACGACTGCGCATCGGTGATCTACGGCCGGTTCGTGCGCGCCCTGGAGCCCGGCGACACGTCATGCGCCCACCGCACGCCCGAGGTGCGCGTCGTGCCCAAGTTCCCGAGCTCGCTCGCCGGCGTGGCCCCGGCCCGTCGCCTGCCGGGTGACCGATCGACCCGGCGCGACCGCCGCATCGCCGCCGCGAGCGCTGCCGCCGTCGCCGACGTGCTGCAGCGCTGGTGGGTCAACTACAGCGGCGTCGGCGCCGGCCTGCGCGGCGGCCGCTGGTCGTACTCGGGCGGCGATCTGACCACGTTTACCCTCCACGACGTCGCCTTCGTGCCGGGCGTGAAGGTGAGCGGCACCGTCCGGTGGCGCTACTCCACCGGACGCGTGCGCGCGACCGTCATCACCCACACGGGGGGCGAGGTCGAGCGGCTGCGGATGGCCTGGTCGCTCCAGGTTCGTGCGGCCCGCGCCCGCCTCGCCGGCACGGCCGGCGGGCGGGCGCTGCGTCTGCACATGCTCGCCCCGTAGCCCGTGAATAAAAGGGGTCTGACCCCGTTTATTCAGGCAGCGGGACGTGGAGCTCGAGCGTCGTCCCGTGCCCGGGCGCCGAGGTGACCTGGAGGGCGCCGCCTGGCCATCGCAGCCGGGTGTGGGCGTCGCACGTCCCATGCGAGGCCGGCCCGCTCGAGCCCGCGGATGACGAAGCCCGTCAGGTCAGGTCCGGAGCCCATGCCGTGGTATGCGGCCGCCGGGAACGCGTGGTGGTTGTTGTGCCAGCCCTCCCCGAAGGCGAGGATGGCGATCAGGCGATTGTTCCGGCTCTCGTCCCCGGTGGCGAACGGCTGCGACCCGAACGTGTGGCAGATGGAGTTGACCGCGAACATCGTGTGGTTGTGGACGGCGATGCGCACGATCCCGCCCCAGAGCAGGCCGCGCCAGCCGTCGACGAGCGCCGGCACGGCCAGCCCCACGGCCAGCCAGACCACCGCCGTGCGTTCGACGGCCATCACGACGGGGTCGTCCATCAGCCGGCGGCAGTAGCGGTCGCGCTTCGCGGGGCTGACGGCGAACATCCAGCCGACGTGCGCGTGCAGCAGGCCGTCTACGGGTGAGTGCGGATCGCCCTCGCGGTCGGCGTGGGCGTGGTGCTCGAGGTGGCGCGCGGCCCAGTCGATCGGGCGGCTGGGGAGGGCCATCGCGCCTGCCGCCAGCGCCGCCCCGGCGATCCAGGGAGTGGTGCAGAAGCTGCGATGCGTGAGCAGCCGGTGGTAGCCGAGCGACGTGCCCAGGCCGGTGATGACCGCGAACGAGGCGAAGAGGACGAGGTCGACCGGGGCGAACGCCCGCTGCCAGAGCGTCCACATGGCATATCCGACGCCGATCAGCGGGCCGGCCACGAAGGTCGCGATCCCTGCGCGGACGACGGCGGGCGGCAGGCGCCGCTCGAGGGTCTTCACGGCGGCGAGCGAGCCGAGCACCGCGAGGACGACGGCCGCCGCCGTCATGCCGGTTGCCGCCGGGCGCGCATCGCGACCAGACCGAGCGCGAGCGTGATCGGCCCGACCAGGAGATGGAAGACGTTCTCGCCGCGGTCGAGCCGGAGGCCGAACGGGTGGTGGACGGCGAGGCCGAGCACCGCGAGCGCCGAGTAGAAGACGCCGAACGAGAGCGTGAGACGCACGTAGCCATCCTCGCTCATGCCGCGCCCGGCCAGCACGAGGATCACGGCGCCCCAGGCGACGTGGACGAACGCATGCCGGGGGTCGGCGTTCGCGAAGCGGTTCGGAAGCTCGTTCGAGGCGTCGCCGCTCCAGTCGAGCGCCCACGACACGAGCCCCTGGCCGAGGAGCGCCGCGCCGACGATCAGGAGGTACGGCCGGAGCGTCGGCGTCACGTCGGCTCCGCGTCCCGCCGGAGCGATGCGGCGCCGGCGGCCGTGAGCCCCGCCAGGCCGGCCGCGAGCCCGGCCGCCCACACCCATGTCGACGGGCCGCCCTCGAACTTCGCGTGGTGCACGAGCGAGGCGGCAGCCGTGGCGGCGACCAGGACGAGCGAGCTGAGCGCGAACGGGCGCACCGCCTCGTGGCGGCGCTCGTTCGCCGACAGGGCTGCGCCCAGCGCAAACGCGAGGAAGATGGCGGCGTACGTGCGGGCGAGCACGGCCGTGAGCGCCCACGGCCACATGCGCACCGCCAGGCTCGGTGCGGCCGCCAGCACGACGCCGAGCAGCCCGAAGACGGTCGCCTGGGCGAGGAACACCGGGCTCAGGCGATGCCTGCCCGGCCGGGCCGGGCGGGCCAGGTGCAGCGCGCGGATGATCAGCACTCCGGCGATCGGCTCCAGGATGTACGAGAGCAGCCACGGGTACGGGATGCCGTCTGCCGTGTAGGTCGACCAGTACCCGACGGTCGCGGCCAGCAGCAGCGCCGTCACCGCCACGAACCCGAACACGTAGATGCGCGTGTCGACGGCGCGGCGGGCGATCGCGGACGCGACCAGCCCGGTCGCCCCGGCCAGGTAGAAGGACGCCACGAACCGGGTGTTGAGCGGAGTCGTCACGAGCGGGAACCCGACGACGTGCGCCGGCCGGAACATGCCCGTCAGCCCGATCGCGAGCCCCTGTACGGCGCCGATCAGGAGATATGCCCGGAGCCACCACGGGACGCCTTTTGGTGATGGTTGCAACATGCTGGCCGGCTGGCGAGAATACCGCACCTGGTGCACGTTCACCGTCTCCCGCCCGGGCCCGGCCCTGCCGGGTCGTTGCGCGTCATGGCAGGCCTCCACCGCGACCCGCTGGCCGTGATGTCCGGCCTGCATCGCCGGCACGGCGACCTCGTGCACTTCCGCATCGGCCCGCAGCATGTCTATGTCGTGCTGCGCGCCGACCTGATCCGCGAGGTGCTCGTCAAGCACGGGAAGTCGTTCAAGAAGGGGCCGGGGTTCGAGGCGGCCCGGATCGTCCTCGGCGACGGCCTGCTGACCAGCGAGGGCGACTTCCACCTGCGCCAGCGGCGGATGCTCCAGCCTGCCTTCCACCGCCGCCGGGTGGCCGCCTACGGCGGCATCATGGTCGAGGAGGCGGCCCGCCTCGGGAACGCCTGGGGCGACGGCCGGGAGCGCGACATCGCCGTCGACATGAGCGGCCTCGCGCTTCGGGTCGTGTCGCGGGCGCTCTTCGGCGCGGAGCTCGACGACGACGCGCGGGCCATCAGCCGCGCCGTCTCGGAGGTGGGCGAGTTCTTCGACTACCTCACGATCGCGCTCCTGCCCGTGCTGCTGCGGACGCCGCTGCCGCGGGTGCGCCGGTTCCGGCGCGGGATCGACGACCTCGAGCGGGCCACGGCACGGGTGATCGCGGGCCGCCGGGCCGGCGATGCCGACGCCGACGGCGACCTGCTCTCGATCCTGCTGGCCGCCCGCGACGTGGAGGGGGACGGCACCGGGATGAGCGACGAGCAGGTGCGGGACGAGGCGCTCACGCTGATCACCGCCGGCCACGAGACGACGGCCAACGGCCTCACCTGGACGTGGCACACGCTGGCGCAGCACGCGGACGTCGAGGAGCGGTTCCATGCCGAGCTGGCACAGGTGCTCGGCGGCCGGTCGCCGGGCGTCGCCGATGCGACGGCGCTGCAGTACACGGAGGCGGTCCTGCTCGAGTCGATGCGGCTCTATCCGCCGGCGTGGGGGATCGAGCGCCGAGCGGTGACGGACCAGGAGATCGGCGGGTACGTCATCCCGGGCGGCGCGGCCGTGCTCATGCCGACGTTCGTGGCGAACCGCGACCCGCGGGTCTATCCCGACCCGCTCAGGTTCGACCCGGAGCGGTTCCGCGGCCCCGAGGCCGCGGCCCGGCCCGACTGGGCCTATCCGCTCTTCGGCGCCGGCACGCGGAAGTGCATCGGTGTCGGCTTCGCGATGCTCGAGGCCGTGCTCGTCCTGGCGGAGCTGGGGCAGCGCTTCCGGCTCCGGCCCGCTCCGGGGCGCGACGTCGTCCCCCAGGCGCGCGTCTCGCTTCGCCCCCGCGACGGCCTCTGGATGCGGCCGGAGGCGAGGGCGGCGTGAGCGCCGGCGCGGACGGCCCCGGCCTGCGGGAGGCGCTCTGGGGCTGGGCCGTCTGGGCCGTCGTCGCCGGCACGGTGTTCGTAACCTACGCCCGGCTCCCGGCGCGGGACTTCTACAACGTCACGGGGACAGGCGTGTGGTCGGGCGCGGCCCGCCTGCTCGTCCTGACGGGCTGGCCGATCGCGCTGGCGGCCCTCGCGCTCATGGCCGTGTCGGTCGACCGGCTGCTGGCGGCGCCGCTCGAGCCGGGCCCGCGGCGGGTGGTGATCGCGACCGCCGTCGCGGCGACGGCCCTGTGCGCGACGATCGCGGTGCCGGGGGTCATCAAGCAGTCCGACCTCGACGCGAAGCCGGCCAATCTGCTCGCGGGGATCGGCGTCCTGATGGCGCTCGGGCTCACGCTGTTCGCCCTGCGCCGCACCGGCGCCGGGCCTCCGGCCGAGCGCGGGCGCGGCGACCGCATCGCGCTCTGGATCGCGGCCGCCTACACGCTGGCCGCCCTGCCGTGGATCTTCGCCAACCTGGGGTTCTACGTCGGCGACGTCCCCGGCCTGCACGAGGTCTTCATGTCCCGCAAGGTCCTGCCCGAGCCCGGCCATCCCCACCTGCACGCCGTCCATCTCGGAAACCACGAGGGGCTGGACGGCTGGCTGCTCGCCGTCACCGCGCTCCTCCTGCGGCCGACGATCGCGCGGATGCGGCCGACGCGGCTGCGCCCGATCCTGGGCGGCTACCTCGCGCTCCTGCTCGGCTACGGGGTGATGGTCTCGGCGAACGACGGCTGGAACGAGCAGATCGTGAAGCGGGGATGGACGTCCGACGGGCTCCCGAGCGTGCTCAACCCCGCGCTCAACGTCGGCTGGGCGATCCTGATCGTCGCCGCCGTCGTGCTCTACCTGGTCGCCTTCCGGGTACGCCCCCGGATGCCGGCGGACCAGCCTGTCGCGGCTTGACCGGGCCGCCCGCCTTCGGCACCATCCCGAGACATATGGAGGCCGCTCATCTGCACCTCGTCGCGCCCCGTGGTCGCCGCGGCGCCCTCGAGGACTCGGTCGCCCGGCTCGGGTTGGCGGTCGAGCTCGGGCTGCTGGCCCCCGGCGACCGGCTTCCGGACGAGGCCGAGCTGGCCGATGCCTTCGGCGTCGCCCCGATCACGATGCGGCGGGCGATGTTGATTCTCTGCGAGCGCCGGGTGCTCGTGCGTCGGCGCGGCCGCGCCGGAGGCACGTTCGTGGCCCCGCGCCCTCCTCACCAGCACCGGCTGGCCGAGTATCAGGCCAGGCTGGCGGACATCCGCGCCGAGGTGTGGGACCTGCTCGACTACCGGCTCACGCTCGAGACGGGCTCGGTGTATCTGGCGGTCGCGCGTGCGAGCGACGAGGAGGTCGCACGTCTCGCCGCACTGGTGGACGCGATGGACGCGGCCCGCGACTGGCCCGAGTTCCGCTCGCAGGACCCGCGGTTTCATCTCACCATCGCGAGCATGGCCGGCCCGCAGCGGGCCGTGGACGAGCTCGCGGACGTGCTTCGCCGGCTCGCGCCGCTCTACTTCCCGCACCCGTTGACATTCCTGCGCGAGACCAACCGCGAGCACCGGGCGATGGTCGAGGCGATCGCCCGCCGCGACGCCGCCGCGGCGGCCGGCGTCGTGTCGGCGCACCTGCGCCAGCTGCGCACCGACCTCCTGGTCGACCCGCCCGGCGATCCGTCTTGACAAAACAGATCAAGCGGATCAGTATGAGCGCCGATGCTGGCCACGCGAGTGATCAGCGGGGTCGACGAGCACATCGCCCGGCACGAGGGCGGGCTGATCGGGCTGGTGTGCGATCTGGTGCGGTTCGACACCACCTCGGTCGACCTCTCGCCGGGCTCCGAGCACACGCTTAACCAGGAGGCCGACCTGCAGGCATACGTCGGCGAGCGCCTCCGGGCGCTCGGCTGCAACGTCGACCAGTGGGAGCCCGATCCGGCCGAGTTCGCCGACCACCCCATGATGCCGCCCTGGCACCACTGGAAGGGTCGACCGATCACGGTCGGTCTCCTGCATGGCGCGGGTGGCGGCCGCTCGCTGATCGTGAACGGGCACATCGACGTCGTCAGCCCCGGCGACCATGCCGCCTGGGCGACGCCCCCGTTCGCCGCCGACGTGCGCGACGGCCGCATCTACGGCCGTGGCGCGGTCGATATGAAAGGCGGCATCGGCGCGGCGCTGTTCGCGCTCGAGGCGCTCGACGCCTGCGGGGTGCGCCTGCTCGGCGACGTGATCGTGCAGACGGTTCCGGACGAGGAGACCTGTGCGATGGGCACGAACGCGGCCATCGCCCGCGGCTACCGGGCGGACGCCGGCATCGTCCCGGAGCCGAGCGGTCTCAACCTGTGGATCGCCACCCGCGGCCTCTTGCACGGCACGCTCCGCGTCTCCGGCCGCTCCGCGCATGCGGAGATGAACCAGCCGAGCTGGCGCGAGGGCGGCGGGGTCAACGCCATCGCGTTGACCGCCCGCCTGATCGGAGCCCTCGAACGGCTGTCGGCGGATTGGGCCACCCGCCCGGACAAGCGCCATCCGCTGCTCGGCGTCCCCGGCGTCCATCCCACGATCGTCCGGGGCGGGACGTTCATCTCGAACATCCCCGAGAGCTGCGAGCTCGCCATCAACACGACCTACCTGCCGGCGAACCGCGACGAGCGCGGATACGGGTCGGTCCCGCGAGACGAGATCGAGGCCGCGGTCACCGCGGAGGCCAACCGCGACGGCTGGATGTCCGAGCACCCGCCCACCTGGTCGTGGTACACCGACTATCCGCCGTGCGAGATCGCGGCCGACGCCGAGATCGTGGCGGTCGCCCGCCGCGCCGCCCAGGGCGTCGGTGTCGAGGCGGCCAGCGAGGGAATCGACACAACCTACGACGGCGCGCTGCTGACGCTCTTCGCCGGCACGCCGAGCCCGGCGTTCGGGCCCGGCGACCTTCGCCGCGCCCACGCCGTCGACGAGTGGGTCGGCATCGACGAGCTCCTGCTGGGCGCGCGCGCGTACGCCCGCCTCTTCTGTGAATGGTGTGGAACGGAGGGAGACCCGTGAGCGAGCGCATCGATCCCGTCGTGGTGCACGCCGATGAGTCGGCGGTCTTCCACCGCGAGCTCGACCGCGGCTACCCCCTGATCGAGCGGGGCGAGGGGATGTGGCTGATCGACACCGACGGGAACCGCTACCTGGACGCGGTCGGGGGCGGGGCGATGGTGGCGTCGCTCGGAGCCGGCGCGACCGGCGTGATCGCCGCGGCCCGCGACCAGCTCGAGCGGCTCGGGTTCATCTACAACCAGCAGTTCACGAGCCCCGCCCAGGAGCGGCTGGCCCGCGAGCTGATCGCGCTCGCGCCCGGGTTCGCGCGCGTCCACTTCACCAGCGGAGGCGCCGAGGCGAACGAGACGCTGATCCGCCTTGCCCGCGCCTACCACGTCGAACGCGGAGAGCCCGGCCGCTGGAACGTCATCTCGTTCGCGCAGGCATACCACGGCCCGACCATGGCCACGCTGGCGTTGACCGGGCGTCCCGGGCTGCAGCAGCCGAACCAGCCGTACCTGCCCGGCTTCGTGCACGTGCCGCCGCCGACGCGCCGCTTCGACCCCAGTGGCGAGCGGACGCTCGCCGCGATCCGGGCGGCGATCGCCGACCACGGAGCAGGTACGATCGCGGCCTTCTTCTGCGAGCCGGTGTCCGCGGCGGCGTTGCCGGCGTTTCGGCCGCCGGACGCCTTCTGGCGTGGCCTGGACGAGCTGCGCCGCGAGCACGGCTTCCTGATCTGCCTGGACGAGGTGGTCACCGGGATGGGCCGGACCGGCTCCTGGTTCCACGCGCAACAGTTGCCGCTCGAGCCCGACATCCTCGCGACGGCCAAGGGGCTCGGCGCGGGGTATGCGCCCGTCGCGGCCGTGCTGTGCCGGGAGCACGTCTACGCCGCGGTGGCGGCCGGATCGCGCAGCTTCGAGCTCGGCCACACGTGGGACGGGGCGCCGCTTTCCTGCGCCGTCGGCCTGGCCGTGATCGAGCACCTGAAGCGTGAGCGGCTGGTGGAGCGGGTGGCCGAGCGGGGCCCGCGTGTGCGCGCCGCGCTCGCCGAGGCGCTCGCCGGCCACCCGATGGTGGCCGAGGTGCGCGGCCAGGGGTTCCTGTTCGGGATCGAGTACGCCGACCCGGCGGATGGCGAGTCCTTCCTCGACCCGGACCTACGGGTCGCGCAGCGTATCGACCAGGAGGCGCTGCGGCGCGGGCTGATCGTGTACTCGACCCAGCCCACCCGCGATGGATACGTCGGCGACCAGACGCTGCTCGCACCGGCCTTCACCGCTTCGGACGCCGAACTCGAGCAGATGGTGGGGCGGATTCGGGCGACCGTGGATGCGGTGCACGCCGAAACCTTCGAAAGGAGCCTGCGATGACCGATCAGGCGCCGGCCGCGCCGGGCGGAATCTTCGTCCGCCAATCGTCCGGCCTGGTGCGCGAGTTCCGGCCTCGCGACGTATTCATCTTCAACACGCTCGGGTACGCCCTGGGCCTCGTGCTTGCAGTCGTACCGACGTTCGTCGCCGGTCTGTGGCCCGAGCAGAACGTCCTCTTGATCGTTACCCTCGGGACGATCCTGACCATCTTCAACGCCGCCATGTACGGCTATCTGGCCGGGATCTTCCCGCGCGCCGGCGGCGACTACGTCTACCTGTCGCGGGTGATCTCGCCCGGCTTCGGCTTCACGGCCAACTGGGGCTTCACCTGGTCGCAGTTCCTCGGCCTCGGCCTGTACGCCTCGTTCACCGTCAACTTCGGCGTCGCGATCGCGTTCGCGACCCTGGGAAACGTGCTCGACTCGCCCACCCTCATCTCATGGAGCGAAAGCACGAGCCGGGAGTGGCCGACCTTCCTGATCGCCACGGCGATCCTCGTCCTGGTCGCCGTCGTCCTGATGCTCCCGTCGCGGTGGATCAGGAACCTGTTCGCCGCCTCGTTCGTGCTGGCGATGATCGGGTCGTTCGTGACCCTGATCGTGCTGTTCACGACGACGCACGCCGAGTTCGTCTCCCGCTTCAACTCGTTCATGGCGAAGCGCGCCGACGGTCAGACCTATCAGGGTCTCATCGACGCCGCCCACCAAGGCGGCATGTCGGTCGGGAGCGCCACCTTCTACGGCGCGTTGCTGGCGCTGCCGCTCGGGTACTGGATCTACATCGGGTTCACGTACTCGGCGTACATCGGCGGCGAGGTGCGCGAGCCGTCCCGGACGCAGCCGCGGATGCTCCTGGCCACGCTGGGGTTCGCGTACCTCTTCTACCTGATCTGCTTCTGGCGCTATTACGACGTTGTCGGCAGGGACTTCACGAACAGCGTCGTCTATCTCGACAACAACACCAGCAAGGGCTCGGGCATCCCGGTATCGCCGGTGATGAACTTCTTCGCCGGCATCATGACCGACTCGACCGTGCTGAACATCCTCATGGGGATCAGCTTCATCCTCTGGAACGGCGTACTCCTGTTCGTGATCGCGATGATCTGCACACGGAACCTGTTCGCATGGTCGTTCGACCGGATCATCCCCGAGACGGTCACCAGGGTGTCGCCGCGCACGAATGCCCCCTGGATGTCGACGGTGATCGTGGTCGCGATCGCCGAGGTGCTTCTGGCGATCTACGTGTTCACGACGTTCTTCAATCAGGTATCCAACTACATCGTCATATTCTCCGTCGCGTTCTGGATGGCCAGCTTCGCCGCCATCCTCATGCCATACCGCCGCCCGGACGTGTTCGACCAGGCGCCGGTCGAGGCTCGCCGCCGCGTCTTCGGCGTCCCGGTGCTGAGCCTGCTCGGGGTTGGCAACCTGGCGCTGTTCTCGCTCATCCTGTGGGGCTCGTTCAAGACGCCGGGGTTCAGCGGCCCGACGGGCGGCAAGGCGGTGCTGTTCGTGATCGCGATCTACGTCTCCGGCGCCGCCCTGTACCTGATATCCAAGGCGGTGCGCAGGCGGGAGGGCGTAGACCTCGACCTGCTGTTCAAGGAGATCCCGCCCGAGTAGGCCGTGCGGCTCTTCTACACCACCGACGTGCACGGGTCCGACCGGTGCTTCACGAAGTTCGTGAACGCGGGGAAGTTCTACTCGGCCGACGTGCTCATCCTGGGCGGCGACATCACCGGAAAGGCGCTCGTGCCGATGCGCCGCACGAACGGCGGCTACACGGCCCGGTTCATCGGCCGCGACGTGCGCGCCGACGAGGGTGCCGAGGCGGACGCACTCGAGGCGAAGATCGCCAACCTGGGGTACTACCCGTACCGGTGCGACCCGGACGAGGAGGCGGCGCTGGCCGCAGACGCCGCCTCCCGCGACGCGCTGTTCCTGCGGCTCATCGTCGACCGCGCCGCGCGCTGGGCCGAGCTGGCCCGCGACCGGCTTGGCCCGCTCGGGATCCCCTGCCTGATCAACTGCGGCAACGACGACCCTCCCGAGGTGGACGCCGCGCTCGAGGCCAACGGGTACATCGAGTTCCTCGAGGGGCGGGTCGTGGAGCTCCCCGACGGGACCGAGGTGGCGAGCTGCGGCTACGCCAACCGCACGCCCTGGAACTGCCCCCGCGACACCGACGAGGACGACCTCGGGCGGCGGCTGGAGGCGGTCGCGTCCCAGGTGCGCTCGACCGAGCGGGCCATCTTCAACTTCCACTGCCCACCGCACGGCACCGGGATCGATCAGGGGCCGAAGCTGGGCGCGGACATGCGAATGCAGACCGGAGCCGGCGGGGTTGAGATGCAGTCCGTGGGCAGCGTCGCCTGTCGCGAGGTGATCGAGCGGCGCCAGCCGCTCCTCGGCCTGCACGGGCACCTGCACGAGTCCCGGGGGACGTACCGCCTCGGGCGCACCCTGTGCATCAACCCGGGCAGCGAGTACTCCGAGGGCATCCTGCGCGGCGCGCTGATCGACCTGGATGGCGGCAAGGTGAGAAACCACGTCCTCACGAGCGGATAGGAGGCTTCCGTGCAGGCACTGCTCGCCCAGATGAGCTGCAGGATCGGCGACATCGACGGCAACGTCCGGCGCGCCACGGCCGCGCTCCGCCGGCACCCGCAGGTCGACATCGCCGTGTTCCCCGAGCTGTTCTTGCCGGGCTATACATATCGCGACCTCGACACGCTGGCTATCGGTGCGGACGCGTCCGAGCTGCGCGAGCTGGGGCAGGTGGCAGCCGAGGTCTCGACCGCTGTCGTGATCGGGTTCGCCGAACTGCGTGGCGGTCACGTCTTCAACTCGGTCGCGTGCATCGACCGCGACGGCTCGCAGCCGGCCGTGTACCGCAAGACCTACCTGTTCCCGTCCGAGCGCGACGCCGGCTTCGCCTACGGTGAGGAGCTGGTGGTGGTGGAGCTGGCGGGCCTCCCCGTCGCGCCGCTCATCTGCTTCGACATCGAGTTTCCGGAGCCGGCCCGGCAGGCGACCGTTGCAGGCGCCGAGCTGCTGGTGACCGCCTCGGCGAACATGGACCCGTTCTACCTCGACCACGAGGTCGGCTCGCGCGCTCGAGCGCACGAGAACCGCCGGCCGCATCTCTATGCGAACATGACGGGTGCCGGCGACGGGCTCGTCTTCGTTGGGGCAAGCCGCCTGGTCGCGCCGACAGGCGAGGTGGTGGTCGAGGCCAGCCGCGACTCAGAGGAGCTGCTCGTCGTCGAGGTGCCCGCGCCGGGCAGCGCGGACCCGCGCACCGACTACCCGCTGCTCCTGCGCGATCCGTTGCCGGTCGACGCGTCGCGAGGGAGGGTCACCGGACCGGTCGGCGGTGATCAGGCCTCCGCCGCGTCCGGCTGCGGGACCCGCCACCACAGGATCCAGGCCACCGGCGAGACGACGATGATCGTCGCGCCGATGGCGAGCGCCCCGACGCCGGCCGACTCGAGGCCGTAGCCGCCGATCAGCGCCAGGCTCGCGCCCAGCAGGGCGGCGACGAGGTCGTTGAATCCGAGCAGCGTTCCCCGCTCGCCCGGAGCCGTGCAGTCGGCCATCTGCGCGGTCGCGGCGACGAAGGAGATGTTCCAGCCGATGCCAAGACCGAACAGCAGGACGGCGGTTGCGGGCACGGTCCCGAACCACTGCAGGCAGACCGTCGACACGCCCATCACGAGCAGGCCGGCGCCGAGGGCCGGGGTGCGGCCGACGCGGTCGATCAGCGCGCCCACCACGAGCACCAGCGCGTACATCCCGAGGACGTGCGCGCCGATGATCGGGAACACCGAGTCCTGCGAGTGGTGGTGCTCCTCAACCACGACGTACCCGGCCAGGTTCATCACCGAGACCATCACGCCGAAGCTGGCGAGGCTCGCGAGCATCGCCGGCATGACGCCGGGCCGGCGCACGATCTCGGCCAGCGGCGCCGCTGCCGGCGAGTCCGGCTCGCCTGCGTGGGTGCTCAGGAGCCGGCCGATCTCGCGCGTGTCCGGCCGCACCAGCAGCACGATCGCGAGCGCGATGAGGGCGATCCCGGCCGCCGAGAGCCATGGCACCGTCAGCTGGGCGGCGTCGAGCTCGCGGTTGGCGAACATCGGGCTGAAGACGGCCGGCCCCAGCACCGCCCCGACCACGGCGCCGGAGAGGACATAGGAGATCCCCCGCGCCCGCCGCTCCGCCACGTACATGTCGCCCGCCGCGGCCCGGATCAGGAGCGACGTCGCCTGCCCCGTGCCGATCAGCACGAATCCGAGCAGGAGGATGGGCACGGACGAGACATGGGTGGCAAGCGCCGTGAGGGCGCACCCGGCCGCCGCGGCGACGAACCCGGCGGCGAGGACGGGGCGGCGGCCGTACCGGTCCATCGTCCGGCCCGCGACGACGGCGGTGAGCCCCGACGAGGTGAGGAAGATCGCAGGCCCCAGCCCGAGCAGCCCGCGCTCGCCCGTGACGAGCACGAACGTGATCGACGCGACGGCCGACGCCAGCTGGAGCACGACCGAGTTCACGGCGGTGACGGTCGCGAGCACGAGCGTGTTCCGGCGGATCGTCCGGTCGAGGTCGGGCACGCGCATAGCCTCGCAGATCGGACCGCGGCGCCTATGATCGAGGGCGACGCACGATGCCCGAGTCAACGCCGATCGAGCTCGACGCCGCCGGCCGCACCGTCGCGGTGTCCAACCCGGACAAGGTCTTCTTCTCCGAGCGGGGGGAGACGAAGCTCGACCTGGTCCGCTACTACCTCGCCGTCGAGGACGAGGTGATGCGGGCGCTCGGCGGCCGGCCCGTGCTGATGGAGCGCTACCCCAACGGGGCCGGCGGGACGTCGTTCTTCCAGAAGCGCGTCCCCGCCAACGCCCCCGACTGGCTGCAGACGACCACGGTGCAGACGCCGAACGGCACGCCGTCGCGCGCGCTCGTCGTGGCCGACGTCGCCCACCTCGCCTGGGCGGTGAACCTGGGCTGTCTCGGCTTCCACGTCTGGCCGTATCACGCCGACGACCCCGACCACGCCGACGAACTGCGCATCGACCTCGACCCGTCGCCGGGCGTCACGTTCGCGATGGTGCGCGAGGCGGCGGCCGAGACGAAACGCCTGCTGGACGAGCTGGGGATGGCGTGCGGGCCGAAGACCACGGGCCGCAACGGCATCCACGTCTACGTCCGGCTCGAGCCCCGCTTCGACGCGTTCGCCGTGCGCGCTGCCGCCGTCGCCCTGGCGCGGGAGCTGGAGCGGCGCCGCGCCGACCTCATCACCGCCGCATGGTGGAAGGAGGAGCGGGGGACGCGCGTGTTCTGCGATTTCAACCAGAACGCGCCGCACAAGACCGTGCTCGGAGCCTGGAGCGTGCGCCCGCGCGTGGGCGGACAGGTGTCGACGCCGTTTCGCTGGGACGAGCTCGAGACGATCGCGCCCGAGGAGCTGACGCTCGCGAACGTGCCCGCGCGGGTGGCCGACTCGGGCGATCCGTGGGAGCCGCTGTCGGCCGCGCCGCAGCCGCTCGACCCGCTGCTCGAGTGGCACGAGCGCGACATGGCCTCGGGCCTGCAGGACGCGCCCTGGCCGCCGGTCTACCCGAAGATGCCCAACGAGCCGGCCCGGGTCGCGCCCAGCCGGGCGCGCAAGACCTGAACGGCGAGCCGCCACGCGATCCGCTGCCGTGGCGGGCCGAGCGGGTGACGCTGCGGCGCCTGCGCCCGGACGACCTGGCCCGGTTCCAGGCCTACCGCGGCGATCCGGAGGTGGGCCGCTATCAGAGCTGGGAGCCGATGACCGACGCCGAGGTGCGCGCGATGATCGCCGAGATGGCGGTTGCGCCCTGTCCCACGCTTGGCGACTGGGTGCAGATCGCGGTCGCCGACTCGGAGACCGACGCGCTCCTCGGCGACATCGGCCTGCACGTCTCGGAGTCGGGAGAGGAGGCGGAGCTCGGGATCACCCTTGCCCCTGAGGCCCAGGGGCGCGGGCTCGCCGCGGAGGCAACTCGCGCGCTGATCGCGGCCCTCGAGTCCGACACGTCCGTGCGGCGCGTCGTCGGGATCACCGACGTCCGCAACGCCCCCAGCGCCCGGCTGCTCGAGCGGCTCGGGATGACGCTCGAGGCAGAGGTGGAGGCGACGCTCCGGGGCGAGCCCTGCCGCGAGTGGCGATACGCCCTGCGTGTCGAGAGACACCGGCCCCCTTGACTTGACACGTTGCGGCTGTAACGTTATTCCGATCTGGCGGCGAGACCTGGGAGCAGCGATGCGGCGGAGCGTGAGGCGGGCGGTTGTGGTGGGCGTGGCACTGGGTGCGTTCGGCATGGCATTCTCCGGCACGGCGTTCGGGGTGGTCGGCAGCTCGCCGATCCCGACGTATCAGGCGAACGGCCGGGTGTCGGTCATCACGGTCGCGAACGGGACGGTCTACATCGGGGGCTCCTTCACGAG
>JBKPMQ010000168.1:0-3748 GCA_046732235.1 Actinomycetota bacterium | reverse complement strand
CTGGTCGACGCCGCTCGAGCTGCTCGTGGCGACGATCCTCTCGGCCCAGTCGACGGACGTCGGCGTGAACAAGGTCACCGAGACCCTCTTCCGCCGGTTCCGCACGCCGGAGGACTACCTGGCCGTGCCGGCCGGCGACCTGGAGCAGCTGATCAAGCCGACCGGGTTCTTCCGGCAGAAGACCGCCGCCATCCGCGGCTGCTGCGCGGCGATCATCGAGCGGCACGGCGGCGAGGTGCCGCGCACCACCGCCGAGCTCGTGAAGCTGCCCGGCGTCGGCCGAAAGACGGCGGCGGTGGTGGCGTCGAACGCGTTCGGCGCGACCGAGGGGATCGCCGTCGACACGCATGTGCGCCGGCTGTCGAAGCGGCTCGGGCTGACGCGCCACACCGAACCGGACAAGATCGAGCGGGTGCTGATGCAGCTCTACCCGCGCACGCGCTGGCTGCAGGTCTCGGACGTCCTGATCTTCCACGGCCGCCGCATCTGCCACGCCCGCGCACCCCGGTGCGAGGAGTGCGCCGTGAACGACCTCTGCCCCTCCGCCTTCCGCGTGGGCGGCAAGCGGGGTCAGACCCCGAAGCGGCCGCGACGCTGATCCGGAACGGATTCGTGACGCGTCCGGCGTAGACCCGTGACGGGGCCCGGGGGGACGATTCCCGCATGCCCCGGATCGAGCTCGAGCTCTACGCAGACCGCCTCGCCCGGCACGCCGAGCGCCTGCGCGACGACGTCGACGGCGCCCGGCTGCGCCTGGTCTGGGAGGAGCTCGAGAGCCACGTGCGCGCCGAGCTCGGCGCCCGCGACGCCGCCGTGCTCGAAGCCCTCGGGGTGCTCGTCGCGGTCGACGCCGCCGGCGAGAGGCGGCTGCTCGAGCGCAGGCTGCGTCAGCTGCAGGCGCTCGAGCGGCTGCAGTCGCTCGTCGAGCGCGAGCTCACCGAGGCGCGGTCAGGATGACTGCGGCTCCTCGTGGCCGTTCATCTCGGGCGCCAGCGACGCGAGCAGGCCGCCGTCCTCGTCGTAGGCCGGGAAGAGGTCGACCCGGACCCGCTTCTCGCGGCCGGAGTGGTGGCGGAGCCTCACGTGCTGGTCCAGCTTGCGGACGCCCCATTCCAGGACGACCGGGATGGGGTCGGAGCCGTCCTCGAAGTCCGAGAAGCCGAACGCGTCGCCCAGGGGCTTTCCCATCACCTCCCGCTCCGAGTAGCCGGTCAGCTCGAACACGCCGCGCCCGCAGGAGAGCACGCGGCCCTCCTGGTCGCATGTGACCATGCCGGCCCCAGCAGGGGGGAAGAAGTCCTCGAGGAGCTCGAACAGATACCCGAACCCGCACTTCTCGCAGCCGACCGGCTGGTGGCTCAGGCCGGCCTTGCCGTCGTCGTCGAGCGCGCGGGTCGTGCAGTTGGGACAGATGAAGAAACGCATATGGTTGCAGTGTACGGAAGCGTCTCGTGCGAACATGTGGCATGCAATCCCGCGCCAATCGCCCTCGGACGCTGGCGGGGAAGGCGCCGACGGAGCTCGAGGGGCTGTTCGCCCGCGGCGTCCCGCCGGAGCCGCCGCTCGACGGCCGCTACGACGGTGCGCTGCTTCATCTGACGCTCGGCCCGGGGGCGGATCTCGCCTTCGGGGGCATCTTCCGGCTGTGGCTGCCGTGGCTCGGCAAGCGCTTCGACGCCGGGGCGGCCACCGGCGAGAACGTGTTCGACATGAGCGCCTACCGGGCCGGCGAGCGGCTCACGCCGTCGGCGTACCGGGCCTGGTGGCCCGAGGACGCCTCGAGCTACCGCGCGCTGCGGTTCCGGACTTCGGCCGCCCCCGGCCGGCTCGATCCCGGCGTCGAGGTCCTGCGGATCGACTACGACCTGCCGGAGAACCCGCCGCTTCTGCGGTGGATCGTCGACGAAGTTGTCGCGGTGCAGGCCGGCGTCTACCTGGGCCAGGCGATCCTGCGCCGCGGAGACGGCGGCATGCGCCTGGCCTGGTTCACGCTGGAGTAGCGGCCTTCTCAGGCGGGTCCTGGCTGTGGGCCAGCCAGCGCTCGGCGTCGAGCGCCGCCATGCAGCCCATGCCCGCCGCGGTCACCGCCTGGCGGTAGACGTGGTCGACCACGTCGCCGGCGGCGAAGACGCCGGGGACGTTCGTCTCGGTCGAGCCGTCGCGGGTGACGAGGTAGCCGGCCTCGTCCATGTCGAGGATGCCGGAGAAGAGCGCCGTGGTCGGGTCATGGCCGATCGCGACGAAGAGTCCGTCGGCCTCCATCTCGCGCTCCTCGCCCGTGACGGTGTCGGTCAGCTTGACCCCGTTCACCTGCCCGTGGTCAGTGCCGAGCACGTCGCTCACGACTGCGTTCGTGACGAAGTCGATGTTGTCCTTCGCCCGCGCCCGGTCGGTCATGATCGGGGAGGCTCGGAACTCGTCCCGACGGTGCACCAGGGTGACCCTGGTCGCGAACTTGGCCAGGAACGTCGCCTCCTCCATGGCCGAGTCGCCGCCGCCGACCACCACGACGTTCTTGGCGCGGAAGAAGGCGGCATCGCAGACGGCGCAGTAGCTGACGCCGCGGCCCTGGAGTGAGACCTCGCTCTCGAGACCCAGCTGGCGTGCGGTCGCCCCGGTCGCGACGATGACCGAGCGTGCCCGGTGCTCCTCGTCGCCGACGTACACCTTCAGCGGATGCTCCGAGAAGTCCACCCTGGTCACGTCGTCGGCCACGAGCTCCGCGCCGAAGCGCTCCGCCTGGGCGCGCATCGTCTGCATGAGCTCCGGGCCGAGGATGCCGTCGCGGAATCCCGGATAGTTCTCGACGTCGGAGGTGATCATCAGCTGCCCGCCGTAGGCGAATCCCTCGAACACGAGCGGATTCAGGTTCGCGCGCGCGGCGTAGAGCGCCGCCGTATACCCGGCAGGCCCTCCGCCGATGATGATGACCTCGCGGATGTCGTTCGTCATGTGGCTCCTTAACAGTTCCCAGGGCCCTCTTCGGACCCCTCATCAACGTTAACGACGGAAACGCGAAAAGATTCCTGGCAGTGCTCGCACCAGCGGCTGCCGTCGGCCATGCGGTGGCCGAAGAACGAGCCCAGCGGCTGGCCGCAGAACGGGCAGAAGCGCGGCTCGGCCGCCGGATACGAGGACTCGCTCATGCCTCCGTCAGCCACGCGCCGGCGAGGATGGCCGCCAGGGTGAGCACGAGCATCAGCGCCGAGGCGGCGATGCGGGCGTTCCGGCCCCGCACGTAGGTGTGCCCGCCTAGCAGGACGAGGATCGCCACCATCAGGCCCTCCTTCAGCCCGACGACGCCCGGATGGGCCTTGGCCGAGGGCTCGTGGCGGGCGAGCGCGATCCCGCTCGCGGCGATCATGAGGAGGGCCGTCCCGCCCACGATCGCGAGGCCGCGGCCCGCCTTGCGGACGACCTCGCGCACCTGCTCAGCGGGCAGCTGGCGCCGAAGCGCGGGGACGAGCACGAGCAGCGTCGCCTGGATGCCGAGCCACACCGCGGCGCCGCCCACGTGCACGAACCGCACGAGCGTCCATGTCCACATGCCCGGCCAATATAGGCGGCGGTCGGGCCCAGGGCCGTCGCTATCATGCAACAGAATGGGCAAGGCCAAGAAGCAGCTCACGAACGAGCGTCGCGCGCGGCGGCTCGGGACGGGCGAGGGCATCGCGCCGACCAAGCCCAGGGGAGGCGGCGGCATGCCCGGGTGGGCCTTCATGGTGAGCGGCGCCGTCCTGCTCGCGGC
>JBKPMQ010000167.1:0-8700 GCA_046732235.1 Actinomycetota bacterium | reverse complement strand
CCTGGGCGACGGCCACCGCCTCGTGCTCGACGCCCGCGCCCCCGCGCCGGGCGTCGCCGCCGTGCTCGTCTGGCGGCGCGCGCCGTTTCTCGTGGTCGTGCTCGCCGCGGCCGTGACGGCGGCGCTGCTGCGCGCGCTTGGCTGAGCGCACGCCGCGACCCGGGCGGACACGTCAGCGCTTCAGCTCGATCTCCACGAACGTGGCGACCCGGCCGCTCGCGTTGAGCACGTTGTGCTCCGTGCCGGCCCTGCCGAGGTAGGGCACGCCCGCCTCCTGCGCCAGCTCGCGCGTCGAGCCGTCGCGCTCGACCACGGTGAACGTTCCCCCGGTCACCGGCACGACGAGGTAGTCGTACTCGTGGCGGTGCTCGCCGGTCTCGTCGCCGTCGTCGAAGGTCAGCGTCGTCACGCGGACGCGGTCGTCGTCGACGGTTCTCGCGGAGCGGGCGATCGGCACGGGCGCAGGCTATCTCCGTCGTGGGTACCCTCGGAGCGATGAGCGCGCCCCTCACGGTCGGCCGCGACCAGATACTCGCCTTCCGGCGCCGGGCGGGCGCGCTCGACGAACGGCTGCCGCACTCGCCCGAGTCACTCCGGCAGGCGGCGTGGGCGGGCCTGCAGGACAGCATGCCGCGCGCCGCGGTGCTCTCGCTGCACGCGCGGGTGGAAGGGGCGCAGCCGACGAGCTGGGAGGATCCCGCCTTCGTCCAGGTCTGGGGCCCCCGCTACCAGACCTACGTCGTGCCGGCGGAAGACGTCGCCGTGTTCACCCTCGGCCGGCTTCCCGACAGCCCGAAGGCGCTCGAGCGCGCGGAGCGGATGGCCGCCCGCGTGGAGGGGCTTCTCGGCGGGGCGACGACGCCCTACGAGGATCTGGGGCAGGAGCTCGGCGTCAACCCGAACGCGCTCCGCTATGCCGCGCTGACCGGCACGATCGCGATCCGCTGGGACGGCGCCCGGCGGCCGACGATCCGGCTCCTGCCCCGCCCCGGGGTCGAGCCGCTCGACGCGCAGCTCGCGCTCGCCCGCCGGTACCTGCACGTCTTCGGCCCGTCCACGCCCGCCTCGTTCGCGAAGTGGGCGGGGATCTCGAAGCGGGCGGGGGTCTCGGCCTTCACGGCGCTCGGCTCCGAGCTGACCGCGGTGCGGACGCCCCTCGGCGATGGGTGCATCCTCACCGCCGACGAGGAGGCCTTCCGCACCGAGCCCGGGCCGCCGGCCGCCGCCCGGCTGCTTCCGAGCGGCGACACGTACTTCCTGCTCCACGGCGACGACCGCGGGCTGCTCATCCCCGACCCGGCGCTGCAGCCGGAGCTCTGGACGCCGCGGGTGTGGCCCGGCGCCGTCCTCGTCGACGGCGAGGTACGCGGCATCTGGCGGCGGGCGCACGACACGGTGACGATCGAGCCGTGGGGGCGGCTCACGCGCGCAGCCGTCGACGCGGTCGAGGCCGAGGCCGCCGGCCTGCCGATCCCCGGCGTCGGAGCGATCGTCGTGCGCTGGGGCGGATGACGGCCGGAGATTCCCCCGCACGGGGGAACTTGCGTTGGGCGCTGCAGGTTCGGGCGCGGTCGGTCGAATAGTCGAGAGCCCACCTCGAAAGGACCGATCCACATGCTCGCAACCCGTCTCCTCCTGCTGCTCGGCCTCGGCGCGGCGATGGCCGGCGCACCGGCCGCCTACGCCTCCGCCCACCACCACTCCGGCGAGGCCGGCAAGCCCTCGAAGCAGCGCTGCGTCCACAACGGCGTCCACATGAACCGCGCGGGCCATGCCAACTGCGGCCTCCACAAGGGCTCCGGCGGCTCCACCGGTGACGAGGGCGGCTCCGGCGGCTCCACCGGCGACGAGGGCGACGCCCTCTAGCCGGTCGGTGCGGCCTTGCCGGCGTCGGACGGCAGCCTGAGGGCGGCGACGAGCCCGATCAGCCCGATGACCGCGACCGATGCCAGTGCGAGCGCGTAGGAGCGGTTCCCGGTGGCCACGACGGAGATCAGGATCGTGCCGGCGATGGCGGTGCCGAACGACGAGCCGAGGTTGGAGACGCTCCGTGAGAGGCCCGAGATCTCGCCCTGCTGCTCCTCGGGGAAGCTGGACTGGACGATGTTCACGGACGGCGTCAGCATCACGCCCGTGCCGAACCCGATCAGGAACAGGCTGGGGATGAACGAGAGGATGCTCTTCGTGATCGGGGCGAGGGCGAGAAGGAGGACGATCCCGCCGATGACGAGGACGAAGCCGGCCACGACGAGCAACCGCTGCTTGCGCCGTTTGGCGAACCGCTGCGCGCCAAATGACGAGAGCAGAACGCCGACCGTCGCGGCCGTGAAGATCACGCCGGTGCGGATCGCGCTGTAGCCCTTGACCTCCTGCAGGAACACCGAAACGACGAAGGACGTCCCCATCAGCATGAGCCACTGGACGTTCTGCGTGACGAGCGCCAGGTTGCAGGTCCGGTTCCGGAAGAGGTCAGTCGAGAGGAGCGCGTCCTTGCCGGCCCGCTCCCGCGCCCGGATGAACAGGAAGAAGCCGGCGAGGAATGCTGTGCCCAGAACCAGCAGCAGAAGCATCAGGATGTTCTGCGTCCCGGCGTAGAGGACGCCGAGCACGATGCAGAACATGCCCACCGCGGAGAGCACCGCGCCGATCAGATCGAACGGCTGGTCCGGCTCGGCGGGCAGGGGATCGGCCATCCGGCGGCTGAGCAGGATGATCAGCACGATCACGGCCGCCTGAAAGACGAAGGCGGCCCGCCAGCTGATCCCGGTCGTGATCACGCCGCCGATCAGCGGGCCCGCGGCCGAGCCGATGCCTCCCATCCCGCTGATGGCGCCGAACGCCCACGCGCGCGACGTGAGGTCATGGAACCAGATCGTCGCCAGGATGTAGACGGGCGGGATCAGGAGCGCGGTGCCGACGCCCTCGAGCACCGAGTTCCCCAGGATCAGGACCGGAAGCCCCGGGGCGATCGCGCTCAGAAGCGCCCCGACCCCGTAGAGGCCGAGTCCGAGCATGAAGCACCGCTTCCGCCCCCACCGGTCGGTGAGCTTGCTGCAGGGGATCATCAGCACCGCCATGATCACCAGGAACAGCGTGATCGTGATCTGCACGCCCTGGACCGTCGTGTTCAGATCCTGGCTGATGTCGCTGATCATCACGTTCATGTTCGAGCCGGCGAAGCTGCAGATGAACTGTGCGAGGGCGAGCGGCAACACCAGCCGCCGGGCGGCGCGCGTGCGGGCGGCCGGCGCCAGGGCCGCGGTTGCCGTCGAGGTCGTCGCCACGACCCGAGTGTCCCGCCGGCGCGGCCGCGCGGCCTCACCCGATGAGGACGACAGGACCGTCACGAAACCGTCACGCGTTCCGTTCGGGGTCTGACCCCGCGTGGGGCGGGGCGACCGGCGCACCGCGGCGTCCGGGTCGCTACCGTCGAACTGCTCCTCCGGCCCGAACTCGAAGACCTTTGGGAGGCCCCCCAATGAGCACCGGCTACACCGTGGCACACCTGGACCAGATCACGGAGATGAGCGACGGCCGCGCGCCCTGGCGGCCCGTGCGCCACCACTTCGGCATCACGTCGTTCGGCGCGAATACCTGGACCGGCCACGAGGCCGGCGACCGGATCATCAACGAGCACGACGAGAAGGACGAGAACGAGGAGCTCTACTTCGTCCACCGGGGACGGGCGCGGTTCGAGTTCGACGGCGATCAGGTGGACGCGCCCGAGGGCACGTTCGTGTTCGCCAAGCCGGGCGTGAAGCGGACGGCGTTCGCCGAGGAGCCGGGGACGACCATCCTCGCGCTCGGCGGCACGCCCGGGGAAGCGTACGTTCCCGACGGCTGGGAGCTCTGGGCGCCCGTCGGGCCGCTCTACCAGGCGGGCAAGTACGCCGAGGCCGCGGACATGGCGCGCGGCATCGTCGAGGCCCATCCCGACTACCCCGCGCTGGTCTACAACCTCGCCTGCTGCGAGAGTCTCGCCGGCCGCAGGGAGGACGCGGTCCGCCACCTGCGATCGGCGATCGAGCGCTCCGACCAGCTGCGCCGGCTGGCCGTCGAGGACGACGACGTCGCGGCGATCCGGGACGATCCTGCCGTCAAGGAGCTGCTGGGCTAGACGATGGACCGGCTGCGGGAGGGGATCTGGCGCTGGGAGGCGCGGCACCCGAGCTGGTCCGACGACGACGGCGGCCCGGACGGCTGGGGCCCGGACGTCGCGTCGTACGCCATCGAAACCGGGGAGCACGTGCTGCTCGTCGACCCGCTGGCCGTGCCCGCTGAAGCCCAGGAGCTGGCGTCCGGCCGCGAGCCGGCTGTTGTCCTCACCTGCCCCTGGCACGAGCGCGACGCCCGCACGGTCGCCGGGCGGCTGGGCGCGCCGATCTTCGTCCCGGCGCCCGACGAGGGCGAGGAGAACCCGACGCCGGGGAAGGTGTTCGCCGCGGGCGACCGGCTGCCGGGCGGCGTGGAGGCGTTCCTCGGCATCGAGCCGAACGACCTGGTGCTGTGGATCGAGAGCCGCCGGGCGCTCGTCCTCGGCGACACGCTCGTCGACCGCGGCGACGGCCTCGAGATCCCGCTCACGTGGCTGCGCGACGTGACGCTCGGCGAGGTGCTGGCGACGCTGCGGCCCCTGCTCGACCTGCCCGTCGAGATCGTCCTGCCGACGCACGGCCCGCCCGCCGACCGGGCCGCCCTCGTGCGCGCGATCTCGTAGAGAGTGCCGCAGGAGCTCTTCCACCGCGCCTCCCACGAGCCGCTCGCCGGGGGTGGCTGGAGCGAGGCCGCGGCGCGGGCGGCCATCGCCGCGATCGTGGCGGACGCCGAGGATGCCTTCGATCCGCACATGCTCTGGCCGGCGCACCCCCTCGACCTCGAGGAGGGCGAGCTGCACTCCCCGGTCGGCCTCTACCTTGGGGCCGGCGGGGTCATCTGGGCGCTCGATGCGCTCGCCCGGGCCGGGCTCGCGACCCTGACGCGCTCGTGGGCCGAGGTCGCCGCGGCGCTCCCCGACCGCTATCTGGGGACGCCTGACCTGCCCGAGCTGACCGACGGCCGCCCCGTTCCGTCGTTGCTCGCCGGCGAGTCGGGCGTCCTGCTCGTCGCCGACCGGCTGGCGCCCGCGCCGGAGCACGTCGAGCGGATGCTCGCGTGCGTGCGGGCGAACGTGCACAACCCGACGCGCGAGCTCCTGTGGGGCTCCCCGGGGACGGCGCTCGCCGCCCAGCTCATGCTCGAGAAGACCGGCGACGAGCGGCTCGCGGACGCCTGGCGCGAGTCGGCGGACTGGCTCTGGGACGAGTGGCAGGACGGCCTCTGGCTGCAGGACATGTACGGCAAGGCGCGGCGGTACGTCGGCGCCGGGCACGGCTTCGCCGGCAACGTGCACGTGCTCGCGCGAGGCGACCTGCTCGACGCCGGGCGCCGGCGCGAGCTCGAGCGGCGGTCGCTGGAGACGCTGCGCGCATACGTCGTCCGCGACGGCGATCTGGCCCAGTGGAGGCCGACGGAGGACCCGCTGCCGGCCACCGTCCCGACCCGGACGCAGTGGTGCCACGGCGCCCCCGGGGTGGTCACCTCATTCGGGCCGATCGCGCGCGCCGACGACGACCTGACGGAGCTCCTCGTCGCCGGCGGCGAGCTCACCTGGGCGGCGGGGCCGCTCGTCAAGGGCCCCGGCCTGTGCCACGGCACGGCCGGGAACGGCTACGCGTTCTTGAAGCTGCTCGACCGCACGGGCGACGAGCGCTGGCTCGAGCGGGCGCGGGCGTTCGCGATGCACGCGGCCGGGCAGGTCGAGCGGGCCCGCGCCGAGCACGGCCGCGGTCGCTACTCGCTGTTCACGGGCGACGTCGGCGCCGCGCTCTTCCTGGCGGGCTGCATCGGCGTCGATCCGGCGATGCCGGTGCTCGACGTGATCTAGATGAGGCGTCAAGCGCGCAGCGCGTCGATGACGGCGCCGGCGTGGAACCCGGGCAGGCGGGGGCCTTCGAGCTCGATCGCGGCACCGTCCTTCCCGATCAGCGAGAGCACGCGGACGTTCACCCGCTGGTGCACCTTCACCTGGATCGCCGCACGGTCGACGGCGAACACGACCCGCGTGGGAACCCGGCCGCCGCGCCCGCGCTCGGTGTCGAACCCGACGACCTTCGCCGCCGTCACGGCGACCATGCACCGCTCGGGCGTCGGCGCCGCGGCATCGGCGGCCTTCATCCCGGCGAGCGCCCCACCGGCGGCCCCGCCCCCGCCGCCGAGCTCGTCCCCGATCAGCCCACCGGTGAACGCGCCCGCGAAATGCCCGCGCGGGAAGAAGATCGCCGCCGCCTCGACGCGCTCCTCGATGCCGTGCTGCTCGAGTGCGGCCTGCGCCCGGCCGACCATCTCGCGCTCGTTCACGGCAGCGCCGCCTCAAGCCGGTCCAGGAACGGCACCTGGGCGGCCTTCAGCCGCGACCGGGCCTCCTCGAGGCCGAACCACTCGACCCGGTCGATCTCGGGGAACGACTGCATCCGGCCCGATCGCGGCGGCCACTCCATCTGGTACGTGTTGCTGACGGCCGCCGCCGGATCGAGATCCCCCTCGACGGCCCATCCCAGCACCACCTTCCCGGACTTCTGGCGGATCTGGCCGAGATCGATCGGCGGCCCGTCGGGCAGGTCGTGCCCGGTCTCCTCGGCGAACTCGCGCCGGGCGACGGCGGACACATCCTCCCCCGGTTCGACCTCGCCCTTGAGGATCGTCCAGTGGCCGTGATCCTTCTTGGCCCAGTACGGCCCGCCGTTGTGGGCCAGCAGCACCTCGACGGCGCCCTCCCGGAGCCGCCAGAGCAGGATGCCCGCGCTCGTCCGTCCCGACTTGTTCTTCGCCACCGGAACCCTGAATCTACCAGCGCGAAACCCCGTAGACTAAGCCATGATCGGTTGCCCGCACTGCGGCCGCGAGAACCCCGACGGCGCGCGCTTCTGCAACTCGTGCGGTGCCGTGCTGGCCGATCCAAACGCCGCCCGCGAGGTGCGGAAGACCGTCACGGTGCTCTTCTGCGACGTCGTCGGGTCGACCGAGCTTGCCTCCCGCTCGGACCCCGAGGTGATGCGCGGCATGATGGCGCGCTTCTATGCGGCGATCCGCGAGCCGGTCGAGCGGCACGGCGGCACCGTCGAGAAGGTGATCGGCGACGCGCTCGTGGCCGTGTTCGGGATCCCGGTCGTCCACGAGGACGACGCGCTCCGGGCCGTGCGCGCGGCGCTCGAGATGCGCGACGCCGTCCGCGGGCTGGGCGAGATCCAGGCCCGGATCGGCGTGAACACCGGCGACGTCCTGGCGCGCGACGCCACACCGGGCGAGTCGCTCGTCGTGGGCGACGCCGTGAACGTCGCCGCGCGCCTCGAGCAGGCCGCCGGCCCGGGGGAGGTGCTGGTCGGCGAGGCAACCTGGGCGCTCGTCGCCCACGCGGCCAGGGGCGAACTCGTTCCGCCGATCGCGGCGAAGGGCAAGCGGGAGCCGCTCGTGGCCTGGCGGCTCGAGGGCGTCGACGCCGCCGCGCGCGGCCACCGCCGCCGCCTCGATCTGCCGATGGTCGGCCGCGACGCCGAGCTCGAGCTGCTGCGCTGGGCGCTCGAGCGCACGGCCCGCCTCCAGCGCCCGCACCTCGTCAACGTGCTCGGTCAGCCCGGGATCGGGAAGTCGCGGCTGGCGGCGGAGGTACGGCGGCTGCGGGCCGACGCCACCGTGCTCACCGGCCACTGCCGGGAGACGACCGGCTCGTCGCTCGAGCCCCTGCTCGAGCTTGCCCGCGGCGTCGCGATCGGGGGGCGCGACGTGGCCGAGGCGATCGTGGAGGCGATGCCGGGCGACGGCGACGCGGCCGCCGTCGCCGCGTGCCTCGCTCCCGGCGGCACCCGCGGGGCGCCCGATATCGCCTGGGCCGCTTCGCGCCTCGTCGGAACCATGGCGGCGGCGGGCCCGGTGGCGGTCGTGCTGGAGGACGTGCACTGGGCCGACGACCTGCTGCTGGACGTCGTCGAAGGGCTTGTCGCGCGGGCCCGGGGACGGGCCCTGCTGGTCGTGTGCACGGCGCGGCCCGAGTTCGCGGAGGCGCGGCCGACGTGGGGATCAGGGGTGAACGCCGTCTCCGTCCTGCTCGAACGGCTGGACAGGGGCCAGACCCGCCGCCTGATCTCGCACGCGAGCCCGTCGCTCCCGCCCGACCGGGCAGAGCACGTGATCGCAACCGCCGAGGGCAACCCGCTCTTCGCCGAACATCTCGCGGCCCTGTTCGCCGAGAGCGAGGACGCCGCCGGCCTGCCGCGCTCGATCCAGGTGCTCCTGACGGCCCGGGTCGAGGCGCTGCCGGAGCCGGAACGGGAGACCGTGAGCGCCGCCGCGATCGTCGGCCGCGAGTTCCCGCTGGCGGCCGTCGAGTCCGTGCTGGGGCGACCGGTCGAGACCGAGTTCGACACGCTGGAGCAGCGGGAGCTGATCGAGCCGACCAGTCCCGGACGGTGGCAGTTCGGCCACGCCCTGCTGCAGGAAGCGGCGTACGGCCTGATCCCGAAGCGGCGCCGGGCGGAGCTGCACGAGCAGGTGGCTCGATGGGCCGACGCGCACGGCGACGGCGATGCGCTCGTGGGCGATCACCTCGGCCGGGCCGCGTCGCTGCGGGCCGAGCTCGGCCTGGCCGGCGACCACGCCGTCCGCATC
>JBKPMQ010000166.1:0-5518 GCA_046732235.1 Actinomycetota bacterium | reverse complement strand
CAGCACGGTCGGGCTCGTGATCAGGGCGCGGGCGATCGCGACGCGCTGCTGCTGGCCGCCCGAGAGCTCGGACGGGCGATGGTCGCGGCGGTCGGTCAGGCCGACCTGCTCGAGGATCTGCTCGAGCCTGGCCTTGTCCGGGCTGTGGCCGGGGATCTGGAGCGGCAGGACGATGTTCTCCTCCGCGCTCAGCATCGGGAGCAGGTTGAAGAACTGGAAGACGAAACCGATGTGGCGCCGGCGCAGCTTCGTCAGCTGCGTGTCGTTCAGGCGCGTGATCTCCGTCCCGTCGATCTCGACGGTGCCCGAGGTGGGCCGGTCGAGTCCGGCGAGGATGTGCATGAGCGTCGACTTGCCCGAGCCGGACGGGCCCATGACGGCGGCGAACTGGCCGGCGGGCACGTCCAGCGAGACGCCGCGGAGCGCGTCGACGGCGGCATCGCCCTCGCCGTAGCGGCGGGTGACGTCGGTGGCCGCGATAACCGCCATCAGGCCGGCGCGGCCTTCTCTCCGAGCCGGGCGGCCTCGGCGGTGCAAAGGGGCAGGAGCAGGGCGTAGAGCTGGCGGACGCCGTCCTCGGAGAGCGGGCCGCCGTTGCGGGCGATCGCGCGCGCGACGACGTCCTGCTCCCGGGCCGCGTCGAACAGCGCCAGGCCGTTCTTGCGCTTGTGCGCGTGCAGCTCCGCGACGAGCTGCAGGCGCTGGTTCACGGCCTGGAGGACGCCGTCGTCGGCAGCCGAGATCCGCTCCCGGTAGGAGGCGAGCACGGGGTCGTCCATGCGCCGGAGTGTACGAAACGCCGACGGCGATCGCGAAGGTGCGCGCGTTACGACACGAGCAGCGCGAGGGCCAGGGCGACCGCGTTCAGGCTCATGTGGACGCCCATGCCCGGCAGCACCGAGCCGGTCCGCTGCCGCACCCAGCCGAGCGCGAGCCCGGCGATCGCAACCGGGATCAGCAGCACCGGCAGCCCGTGGGCGAGGGCGAAGAGCGCGGCCGTCAGCGGGAGCGCGTACCGCCCGAGGGTGGCGAAGCCGAGGCCGCGGAAGACCAGCTCCTCGGCGAACGGCGCCACGAGGACGAGGCCGACGACGGCGACGCCGAGGACGACCCACTGGTGGGTGCTGCGCGGGTCGTGGGTGGGCGCGATCCCCTGCCGCTGGCTCGCGTGCAGCAGCGGCTCGAGGATGAAGTTCGCCACGATGATCATGCCGAGCGCGCCCAGGGCCAGCCGGACCGCCGGCCGCAGCGGCGTGCGCACGAGCGCGAGCGTCGGCCTGACGGGGCGCCGGGACACCCGGACGGCGAGGAGCACATAGCCGATCAGGACGAGGTCGACGACGACCGTGCCGACGATCGCCGCCGCGTTGTAGACGGCGTTCTTCGACGAGGAGCTGGACGAGAACGTCGCGGCGAGGAAGTTGGCGATGAAGAGGAGGGCGGGCGCGGCCATCCACCACGGGGATACGCGCCGGGCCCGCTCGTCGGTCAACGAAGCGCCTGATCCAGGTCCGCGATCAGATCGTCCACGTGCTCGCATCCGACCGTCAGCCGGAGATCGCCCTCGGCGATGCCCGCCTCCGCGAGCTCCGCCGCGGAGAGCTGACGGTGGCTCGTCGAGGCCGGATGCGAGATGCACGTCTCGAGGCCGCCGAGGCTGGTCGCGCGCATGCACAGCTCGACCCGGTCCATCACCGCCTCCCCGCCGGGCCGGCCGCCCTCGACCTCGAAGCTCATGAGCCCGCCGAAGCGGTCCAGGATGCGGCTCGCGACCTCGTGGGACGGGTGGGACGGCAGGCCCGGGTAGGCCACGCGCCGCACCCGCGGGTGGTCCGCGAGGAACCCGGCGATCGCCGTCGCGTTCTCGGAGGCCCGCTCGACCCGCAGGTGCAGGGTGCGGATGCCGCGGCGCACGAGCCAGGCCGAGTCGGGGGCGAGCGTGGCCCCCAGCTCGAGGGAGCGCTCGGCCAGGCGCCCGATCAGCTCGGCGGACCCCGCGGCGACGCCGGCGAGGACGTCGGAGTGGCCGTTCAGGTACTTGGTGGCGGAGTGGAACACGAGGTCGGCGCCGTGCGCGAGCGGCCGGCAGCCGATGGGGGTGGCGATGGTGTTGTCGACGACCAGGCGTGCGCCGGCCGCGTGGGCGATCTCGGCCACGGCGGGGATGTCGGCGACGGCGAGCGAGGGGTTCGAGACCGTCTCGCAGACGACGAGCGCGGCCCCTTCGGCGGCGCGGCGGAGGGCGTCCATGTCGCCGATGTCGACCAGGCGCCCGTCCGGCCGGGTCGTCGCCATGTGGTGGGTCTGGCCGTAGATCTGGGTCGCCGCGACCATCCCCGCCCCGGGCGGTGCCAGCTCGGTGACGGCGGCCGAGAGCGCCCCCATGCCGGAGGCGAAGCACAGCCCCGCCTCGGCGCCCTCGAGCTCGGCGACGACGGCGCCCAGCTCGTCGGTGGAGGGGTTGCGGATCCGCGTGTACAGGTAGCCGCGGCTGGAGTCGTCCATCACGTTCGCGAACTCGTCCGCGTCCACGAACTCGTAGATCACCGACCGGTGCACCGGCGGGATCACGGGCACGCCGGCGAGCGCCGGGAGCCGGCCGGCGTGGATGGCCGCGGTGGCGGCCGCGCGACGGGGGGAGTCGGTCACAGCAGGTCGAGCACGTCGGTCAGCGCGCTGATCGTATCCGCGCCCGCCACACCCCCGCCACGATCGACGATGCGCACGTCGATGCCCGCCGCCCGGGCACCGACGCCGTCGGTCTCCTCCGTGTCGCCGACGTGGAGCGCCCGCCCGGGGGAGACGCCGAGCGCGTCCAGGGCGGCCCGGAAGATGCCCGGGTCGGGCTTGGACCACCCGCTCGACCCGGACGAGACCACGTGCGCCACCTCGATCCCCGCGGCGGCGAGCGCCTCGGGCAGCGAGCAGTCCCAGTTCGAGACGACCGCGGCGGCGACGCCGGCACCGGCCAGCCCGGCCAGCAGTGGCGCCACGTCGGCGTACGCGCGAAACGCGATCGCGTCGATCAGCAGCTTAGCCGCGAGGGCGGGGTCGGCCTCGATCCCGAGCTCGGAGAGCACGATCGCGGCGCACCGTTCCCGCAGCGCGGCCAGCGAGCCTGCATCGGCCCCCTCGTGGCAGTGGTCGGCGTAGAAGGTCACCTCGGCCCGGAAGGCGCGCTCGGCGTCGGCGAGCGTGATGTCGGCGCCGAGGTGCCGGCGCACAGACCGCTGCAGCCGCGGGAACGGCCGGTCGAGGTCGATGAGCGTGCCGAAGGCGTCCAGGAGGACGGCGTCGTACCGGGTCACTGGATGCGGGCCGACGGGTGCAGCAGCCGCGCGAGGTCGCGGACCTCGGTGACGACGCGCGGGCCCGTGTCGGTGAGCGCCCCGCCGTCGATGAGCGAGAAGCGGCGGGTGCGCACCGCCGGCAGATCGCGCGTCGCCTTGCTGTGGCGCAGGCCCGCGAGGGTCACGCCGCGGCCGGCGACGGCCAGGTACACCTCCGGCGCCGCCGCCCGCAGGCGGGAGAGCGGGAACGGTTTGCCGGGCACGGCGTCGGAGGCGACGTTGGCGCCGCCGGCGAGGCCGATCAGCCGTGCCCCGATCCCGTCCGGATCGATCGTGTAGAAGAAGCCCTCGTCGACGAACACGGGGACGGGCGCGCCGGAGCCGACCGCCGCCTTGACGGCCCGCAGCTGCGCCTGCATCCGGCTGACGAGGGTGCCGGCCGCGCCGGCGTTCCCGGTCAGCGCCCCGACCTGGTCGACGTCGTGCTCGATCCCTGCGACCGTGGCCTGGCCGGCCACGTAGACCGGGGCGCCAACGCCGCGCTGGATCGCCGCGGCCTCGCTCGCCCCCGTCCCGTTCGGCATGAGGATGAGGTCGGGGTGGAGCTTCCGCAGCCTGGCGATGCTGGGCGTCCCGCCGCCCCCCGCGTGCGGCAGCCGCAGCGCCGCCGCCGGGTACTGCTCGCGGCCGCTCCCGGCCACCACCAGCTCCCCGCCGCCGACGGCGAACGCCGACTCGGTGAGGCCGGCATCGAGCGAGACGACCCGCCGCGGCTGCGAGTCCACGGTCACGCGGCGGCCGATGCCGTCGGTGACGGCCTGGGGGAACGACGGCAGGGAGCCGATCGGCTCGGGCTTGAACCCGCATCCGGTGGCCATGACCAGGGGGACGAGCACGGCCAGCAGGCGGAGTCGGCGCACGACCGCGAGATTCTAAACTCCGCCCATGCCCGTGCGGCTCAGCCTGCTCTGGGGGATCACGGCCGTGCTCGCGGCGGCGGTGCTCGTCTACGGCCCGGCCGAGCTCGCCCGCCGCGCGACCGGGCCCGGCGAGCCGGTAAGCTTCCTCACCCAGCCCCAGCAGGGGTGGCGGTTCGTGCTCGACGCGCTCGACTCGATCGGCTCGGCCCGGGCGGGGTCGCCCGGCCGGGCCAAGGCCCTCGCGCAGCACGCCTTCGCGGGCACGACCGTGCTCCCGGTGCGCGTCGACCTGCTGTACGTGCCCGACCTGCGCGTCCCCGTCGGGGCAGGGAGGCCGCCGCTCGTGGCGAACGCGAAGCTCGTGTGGAGAGTCTCGGGGCAGACGCGTCCCGGCGGCCGCGTGCACACCGTCGGCCTCCTGGACTTCGTCACCGGCCGGCTGACGTACCGGGTCGGGGCCGCCGCATGAGCCAGCACCAGGCGGTCGCGCTCGGCGTCCTCGCGGCCGCGCTCGTCGTGATCCTCGTCTTCGACCGCGTCATGCAGCGGATCGGCACCCGGGTGGTTGCCCACCTGCCACTCGCCGGCCAGGCCGTCTTCGCGACCCGCTACCGGCTGCTCCGGCGCACATCGGAGGCCGTGGTCATCCTGATCGCCGCGATCATCGTGCTGTGGTCGTTCGACTCGACCCGCTCGGCCGCGCAGACGGTGCTCGCCTCGTCGGCGGTGCTCGGATTGGTGGTCGGCTTCGCCGCGCGGTCGACCCTGGCAAACTTCGTAGCCGGGGTGATGATCGCGATCAACCAACCGGTGCGGCTCGGCGACCGGATCAGCGTGGGCGACGTCGAGGGAACGGTCGAGGACATCGGCCTCGCGTACACGCGCCTGCGCACGGCCGAGAACCGCCGCGTGCTGATCCCCAACGAGGAGCTCGCCAACTCGCGGGTCACCAACATGACCATCGTCGATCCCGTCTCGCTGGCCCAGGCGCGCCTGACGCTCCCGCCGACGGCCGACCCGGCCCGCGTGCGCGCGATCCTGGACGAGCAGGCCGAAGCCCTCCCCGGGCGCGTCGAAGACCGTCCCGCTCCCGGCACCGCGGTGGCCGAGGTGACGGCCGAGGGCACGACCTACACCGTCGGCGTATGGATGCCGGACGCGGCCCAGGCCGCGGCTGCGGCCGCGGCGCTGCGTGCGAAGTGCGTCACCCGCCTGCACGAGGAGGGCATCGTCGCCGAGGCGGCGGACGAGGTGGCGGCCACGTGAACGGCCCGCCCGTCCAGCCTCCCCGCGGCCACTACGACGACG